>DASZRR010000026.1:0-20808 GCA_035549055.1 Patescibacteria group bacterium
CACTTCAGGATCATCCCACTAACTTTGTCTTTGCGACCTCGCCTCTCCCCACAGTCAATAGCTATACGTGGAACAACGCCGATCAAGCGTATACGATCTTGGGCAATTATGCCACAAGTCAGTCACCAGACCTCATCTATCCTTTCCGATCGCTGGCTTCACAAAAAACCGTCGGGGAACACGAGTTCACCTCGACCGTGAGTCATACTCAAGTGGAACTTAGCGCTCCCGCAACTACCCTTACTCATTCAGCATTTCTGACTATTCCATCATCAAATAGTGAAGAGATCCTCCCGGCTACTTTCATCGGGACCAAACAGGGTACGCAATTTACAATTAGCGCCCGCGTCTCATCGCCCGAGGTATGGGATGGTCAGAAGAAAATCTGGGGAACTTCTACCCTGCTGCCCATTCTCACACTTCCCTTGACAAGTCTTGCATCACAAAACAATGTTTTCCTCTCCATCAATGGAGTAGCTACGCTGCCTTTGCACACCGGGACACTCGGCACCAGCTTTCTAAGCCTAACTGAGGACAATGTCCTCACCGTTGGCTCCGGGTCTACGCTTCTGACCAAACAAACACTTCCCGCTACAACTCTTACGACCCTTCCTATCCTTCGCGGAGGTAGCGTGAGTTTGAACAAAGGGACCCATCACCTCAAAGTCGTCTCGCCTTTTGTGAATGATAGCTACCTGGGAAGAGATATCCTCGGCGAGGATATCTCTCAAAAACTCACCTGTGATGCCTTCAGGCAAGGGCAAACAGACATCATCAAAGGCTTTGATACGCTGACTTTTATGGCTCTCAACGCGACTTCGTGTGGCTCACTTTACTTTTCCTCTCTTCCTCATAACCTGAGTTATCTGATCACTATCAATCATCGCAACTTGCAAGGGAGAAGTCTCCATTTCTGGATTCTTAACCAAGACGCTCAGTATGCCCCTATTGATACCTATCTCCCTAGCAATAAGACATTTGAGGCAGATAGTTTTGTCCTCCCTCCTCAGGAAGCGTTCGGGCAGGCTTATTCGCTTCATTTTGACAATACCTCAATTGGTAAGGACAATGTGGAGAACGAGATCAAGGAAGTCTCCATCACGCCATTGCCTTATGCCTTCATCACCAACTTACGCATACAAGAAGCACCGACTCCGCAAAGTAGCATTAAGCCCCCTCTGGCTGTCGTTCATCCCAACGAAAGCCTCTATCTAGTTCTGAGTCCCATACCATCTCCGTCTACAATCGTTCTCTCACAGGCTTATGATGCTGGCTGGCAAGCCTATGTTGTCAATCAACAAAATTCCAGGCCAACCAAGATTGTCCAACTCCTTCCCTTTTTCTTTGGCCAACGCCTAACCACGCATGTCAAAGTCAATACCTGGGAGAATGGCTGGAAAATTACTACGCCTCTTACTACTCACCAACAAATTATTATTGTCTATCTTCCCCAATACCTGGAATATCTCGGGTGGATTTTCCTCTTTGGGGGTCTTGCCGGAGGCTTGGTTGTTTATTTTAGGCACAAAACTTGACAAGACTTCTGAGGATATGGTACCTTTACTGTCTTAAGACAAAGACTACATCTGCCTCTGACCCATTACCCTGCTAGGTGCCCACAGACGGGAAAATCCTATGACCCAACCAATCGACCAACTTGTTTCTATTTTGCTTCCCCTTCGCAATGCTGAGGAGACGCTACCTGCCTGCTTGGAAAGTCTGCTTAACCAAACCTACGAATCAGTCCAGATAATCGCAATTGATGATAACTCCAAAGATAATACCTACTCAATCCTGCGGCGGTATCGCAAACAAGACAAAAGACTCATCATTGCCCGCAACGTCAAGTCCTATGGTCTCAGTGTGACGCTCAACCGCGCTCTCAAAAAAGCCAAAGGTAGTTATATTGCGCTGATGAATCAAGCAGATATCTCAACACCGGATCGCATCAAAAGGCAAGTTTTCTACCTCAGGCGCAACCCCAAAATAGCCGTGGTAGGTACTCAGGCAGCCTTTCAGACGGTAAGTCACAAACTTCTTGGTAAAAGTAATTTCCCAACCGATCACACCACAATTAGTAAAACCTTTTTGACCTCAGACTCATTTCAACTGGAAAGTATCCTTATTAATCGTTATCTTCTCCCCTCAGACCTTTTGAAATTTGAAGCAGCGCCATCACCCATGCTCTATCGCAGTCTCCTCGCCAAAATCTTGCCGTATGGGATGTTCGCCAATCTCAATCTACAACTCTATGTCAGAACGCGCTTTGAAACAAAAATTGAGAGTGAATATAGCCGCGCCTTCAGACATCTGGAGCTGTGGATCAAAGCTCGTTTTGTCCACGATACGGGGATCTCCCTCACATCGCTTCTCTATCCCCTCAATAATAGAATGAGATCTGCCTTAAGTAGTTAATCCTTGGTCTTTCGTCTTTCCTCAACTCCCACAATTTGATCAACAAAAAATTCAATACCATCAGAGTGTAATTTGATATAGCCGGCGTTTTTCATAAATTTTGGTTGACTAAAAGTTGCTTCTCCTAGTTTGATGAGTAAATACCGCATGAGCGCACCATGAGCGACGACCAAAATAGTTTTGCCTATATTTGCCAGGCTTGCTTCTCTTAAGAAAGTAAGCATACGACTGACAGCTTGCTCATTACTCTCTTCATCAGCAACAGTATAGCTAAACTTTTCTGCCTCACTCAACTCATTCCAATGAACGAATAATTTCAAAAATTCCTGCCGGGGTCTTCCTTGAAATCGACCAAAATGTTGCTCGCGGAGTAACTGAGTCGTTTTTACTTCCAGTTTACGTTCAAGAGCAATAATTTCAGCAGTTCTTTTGGCTCTAACTAAATCTGAAGAAAATACTGCATCAAATGTAATTCCCTGAAGCATCTCTCCAACGTCTCTGGCTTGCTGTTCTCCTTGTCTATTGAGTGGAGTATCCAATTGGCCTTGAATAATTCCCTGAGTATTCCAATCAGTCTCTCCATGCCGAACGATATAAATAAAGCAATAGTCTTTTTGAGAGGACATAACCTCATCATAACAAAGAAAAAATCCTTGGTCAATGTTGTCCGAAAGTTATCCACATCTTTTTGTATAAATTATTTAGCTTGATTTATCAAGCTATTTTTGATGTCTAAAACTCTAGGCCTATGATATATTACGATCTAAATTGCTATAGGTTGACAAGGAGAAAAGCTTGTGTTACTATGCTGATAATTATGAAATTTGTCCAAGTACTTCTTCATCGTCAGAAGAAAACACAACGCAAAGATATTGTCGAGGGACAAAGGCAATTACTTATTGAGGCAGGCCGTGAACAATTTAAAAAACTAGTCGATCAAGGCTTAGGGGTTCCAGTCGCTCTTTTATAACAGGCACAAAGACACACATCTGACAAGGGTAAACCAGATTGTGTCTTTTCCTGCTTGAAGGATAGCTGTCTTTTCCAACAAAAAAAGAGCATCGCTTTCGTTACTCAGATGATAAGTTCGGTACGAGAAGCAATGCTCTTAGGGTAAAGGCAGTTAGTCCTTCAGGCAGGAATAAAACTAAATGCCTAAAACTATTTATAAGAAAACAGTAAGAGTTTGTCAAGAAAAGTTAATGAGGCTAATCTTTTTTATTTTCCTTGATAAGCCGGGATTTTTTAAGGAAAATTTTCACGCTCGACACCGTCGAGCCAGAACCACCGAAAGTTTGTACTTTCGCATGAGGTAGGAGTTTAGGAACGGAGCATTTGAAGTTTGCAGGTTTAAATGAGGTAGGAGTTTAGGGCAGGAACTCTTACCTCTTCAAGCTTACAAGCAAAATGCGAGTTCGCTTGTCCTTCGATAAACTCAGGACATGAGCTTGTCGAATGGCTTGACCGGCGTGGAGTGGAACTCTTACCTCTTTTGAGAAGACGATACAAAGCGGGGTTTTTTGTGGATCTGAAAAATGAAATATTAAATCCGTTTAGCAAAGAGGATACGACCGGTTGAAGTCTGAATCACGCGTGAGACGACGACGTCGACACTGCGACCAACCTGAGTACTTCCCTCCTCAACCACAATCATCGTCCCATCTTCCAAATACCCAACTCCCTGTGTTACGTCTTTTCCTGGATGAAGCAATTTAACATGTAACGATTCGCCTGGGACAGCAATCACTTTAAGGGCGTTTGCCAAAGCGTTGACATTAATTGCCTGAACATTTTCAATCGTCGCCTTCTTCTCTAAATTGGAGTCACACGTAATAACTTTGCCTTTATGATTCTTGGCTATCTTGATCAATCGCTCATCGACCTCAATTTTCTTGCCTGGCTCAATTCCTTTCTCACCCTCCTCAGACAAAACAACGACCTTGATCACCCGACTCTTCTTGAGTTTTTCAAGATAATCCAACCCCTTTTTGCCGCGTTCACGCTTGACCATGTCCTGTGAGTCGGCCAAATGCTTCAGCTCAAGAAGGATACTCTCAATGATCACGACCACGCCGTTAAGAAGACCAAGATGCAAAACATCAAAAATACGTCCATCAATAATTGCCGAGGTATCCAAGAAGATGCCATATTCGATGGTCTTGGCTTTTTTCTTTTTGCGTGCTGTCGCTCGTCGAGGCCGAGGAAGCATATTGGGAAGTCGTGTAGCCAACGTCTTGGCCACCTCATCTGCTAAAGCTCCGACCAATTTAGGTGGTAAAGCGAAAGGATTTTCTGGCGCACGATCATCCTCTTTCAAAGCGACAACGGGAGTGGGTTGGGATTTGCTTGGCATAGAGCTCTATTATACCTCTTTTGAAGCTGAGTGTGTACCTTTCTCCTGCAGCACCTGCGCAAGAAATGAATGCGTCTTTGCTGTGATAATATCGCTAAACCCTAATTTACTCGCCTCCTTGACGCGTTTCTCCAAAGACGGTATGGCTCGCAGCTCTCCCAGAAGTCCCACTTCTGCAATCCCTACAGTTTTGCTCAGAGGAATATTCTTGACGCTTGAGAAAATCGCCAAGCAAATACCCAGATCTATCCCAGGATCTGAAAGTCTGAGTCCACCCGCTACATTGACGAAGATATCCATACTCTCAACTCCGAGACGGCAGTGTTTTTGCAGAACAGCCAGCAACAACTCGACACGTTTTTGATCAAGTCCTGAAACGACTCTACGCGGCATAGGCAGATAGGACTTCACCGCTAAGGCCTGGATCTCCACCAAAAAAGCCCTGGTCCCCTCTAGCGTCACTACAAGGACACTCCCTGGGACACCAACGGATTTTTGCGTGAGAAAAATCTGCTCTGGATTAGCAACCTCAGTCAGTCCCTCCTCGCTCATGGAGAAAACCCCCACCTCATCAACAGGACCAAAACGATTCTTGAGTGAACGCAGTAAACGAATTGAGGTAAACTTCTCACCTTCCAAAAAAAGTACCGTATCCACCATATGCGAAAGAACCATGGGGCCAGCCACCATGCCTTCTTTAGTCACATGGCCCACCAAAATCAAAGGAATGGCAAGCTGCTTGGCAGCCCGAATAAAATGCATGGCTGCATACCGAACTTGCCCCACGCTCCCTGAAAGACCTTCGAGGTTGGCAGACTGCATAGTCTGAACGGAATCAACCACAATCAAATCTGGTTTTATTGCTTCAATCTGCAAAACAGCAACGTCCGGATCTGACAACGAAATCAGCAATAATGTATCCACATTTTGTCCACTTTTCCCCTTAGCACTCAGAATTCGATCCGCGCGCATTTTGATCTGCTCAACTGATTCCTCTCCTGAGATATAGAGTACTTTCCTGCTCTCTTGCGCTAGCGAGAGGCATAACTGTAAAAGAAGCGTTGACTTCCCAATACCTGGATCACCTGCCAAAAGAGTGGCACTGCCTGCCACAATCCCCCCACCCAAAACCGTATTCAATTCTTTGAATTTAGTCTGAATCCTCGATCTTTCTGAATAGACAATATCAGATAATTTTTGGGCTTTGGTATCGCTCTGGACAAGACTCGATCCCATGGCTTTACCAGAACTTAGTGGGATTTCTTTAAATTCCTTGAACGTATTCCAATTACCGCATTCGGGGCATTTCCCCAAAAAAGCCGGACTATCATAACCACATTCCTGACACACATAGGAGATTCTTGCTTTACGAGCCATAGTCAACTGATTATAACACCCCTTTGCTGAAGATAGGCTTATTCTCTTCTTCTAGTGGTATAATATCTTCTATGAATGCTCCCTTAGCGCAACACATCTCCTGTGGTTGTATCATGCTTCGCAAAAATGATCTAGGACAAACTGAGGTACTTCTTCTCCACCGTAAGAAAAGTCCCTCATGGCAGTATGACAGTTGGCACTTACCCAAAGGCACTAAGGATGGCTCCGAATCAGATGAAGAGACGGTAATGCGCGAAGTCTTTGAGGAAACAGGCTATAAAATCCGCGTACTCCATAAGGTGGGAGAACTTCATTCTACCTATGAACGAAACAACCAAACAATTACTAAACTAACTAAATACTTCTTGTGTGAAGAACTAGAACGAGTATCTGACGTCGTTACTGAACATGATGAAATCAAATGGGTGGAGCTGGAAAAAGCCAAAGAATTACTCGCCTCTTTCCCCATTTATGAGAAAGAAGAAGATATCTTAGCTCTGGTCACTCCCTTGTGAGGAAGTAGTGGCTTTCACTACCGATTGGATAACACCTGTGGCTCTCTCAATCGAGTCATTAACAACAAAAAGAACCGGAACTCCCGCATTTTCTGCTTCTCTTACCGAGAGAAATTCATCAATCTGACGCTGACCAAGTGTGCTTTCCACTGCCCGACGATAGTCTTCCCCAGCTACTAAGCATCGTCCAGCTAAACGAAGAGCTAGGTTCAACTGGACAGGATCAGGTGGAAGAATATAGGTCAAAACAAAGTTAGTATCTGGCAGCGATGTTCTTATCGCCTCACCCAGACGCGTGAGCGTAGCAGGATTTTCTTCAATGATCGCTGCACCTGACTGTGATGACGTTGCCAAAGCTAGATCTTTTTTAGCAGTAGCGTACAAACCTCTCCCGGGTCTATCAGTCACCGTGGCAAAATCCCCCCGCGCTTCAGATTGACGAAAAGTCGCCTCGTCAAGGAAATGATAATGAACTCCATCAACTTCATAAGCGCGTGGAAGTCTGGTAGTCGTATTAATAACGCGAGGATAACCCAGCTGCTCTGCAAGTGTTCCCTTCCCTGCAGCTCCTGGACCCGCAAAGCCTAGAACAGTTCCTCGACCTTGAGCTCTCTCATGAGAAAGTAAGCGATCATATGTCACTTGTTCCAGTGCAAGCGGAGTATCCTGAGTATCATCGATGCCAAAGTGTTCTCCAACTGCCTGCATGGCTATGTTCCAACGATCGTGGAGACCAAGCAAAAAATCGGCATTAGCCACGACATTATCAATAAGGGATGTGGCATATACACCTTTAAGTCGATCTAAATCAGCGTTAAACGCCTCTTCCCGGGTAACTCTCTGCTCGTGATTCATAGAGTCCATATTATATCCTATAATAGTTGTTGGTGCAACTTGCGAGACTATATTGACTTAGCGATACATGAGGGGTTTCTCTTTAAGAACTGGGGTCAATTCCACACGTCGACGACGAGGATCATGAGCAGTAACTGTAGCACTTACTGTCTGCCCTACTTCATAGATAGTACCTGCTGGCACTTTCTCTTTTTTGATTAAGCCTTCTATATCCCCCAGATCAACATAGACATTACCATCCTCTGTACGAAGAACGGTAGCTGATACCTGTTTTTCTAAGGGAAATCGTTCTTTTACTTTCTCAAAAGGATCCGCTTGCAGCCTCTTGAGGGAAAGATCAATTCGATATGAGTCACGATCAACCCCGATGACGACTACCTCAACGACATCTCCCACTTTATACAGGCTGAGTGAATCTTCACTTCTTTCCCAGGCCACTTCTGAAACATGGATCAGTCCATCAATCGTACTCTCAGTACCTGGAATTTTAAGCGTGACAAAGTAACCAAAACTGGTAACGCTCGTTACTTCTCCGCTAACTTTGGTCCCTGGCTTGAAGTGAGCAAGTAACGCCCTAAACTCTTCAGGGGTCATCGTGGTTTTCTGTGAGAAAATAATCTTATTATCCTCACGATTAAGATCAGCAATTGAGACACTAATTGTTTTCCCTGGAATAAGCGTGCCTTGAGTGGAAGTCGTATGAGAGTTGGGCAAAAATCCAGTTATTCCATCTTTGGTCAGGGAGACATACCCACCCTTTGTTACTTCTTGAATAGTGACTTCTATTTTCTCTTGGCTCTTCTTCAAAGCTTCTAAATGCTGCCAGATCAGATCACTGATAAAACGCCGCAGGGAGACAACTGGCTGGCCAGATTCAGACTCAGGGCTAATAACACTAACCTCTACAGTCTGTCCTTCTTTAAGAAGTGAATGAATATTTTTGAGCATTTTGGGATCGTGCTCTAAGACTATTGCCTGGCTCTTTGATTGGATATCGACAAAAATTTCTTTTTTACCAAGACGCGTCAGGATGCCTTTGATAAAATCTCCTTTTTTGAGAGAGACAACTGGAGTAGACGATGTTTTGGCCATCAATTCGGCCATGGAAGTAGCAGCTGAGGATTT
This sequence comes from Patescibacteria group bacterium, assembly GCA_035549055.1. Lineage (GTDB taxonomy): Bacteria > Patescibacteriota > Microgenomatia > Levybacterales > UBA12049 > JACROF01. The sequence continues at coordinate 8,641 of DASZRR010000026.1, forward strand.
AGTTGTTGACAGATGTGACATTACTCATAGACCTTTCAGTTTTAAGATTACTACGCAGTATAACACTATAGTATATATTCCGCAAGCGCGACAGACTAAGAACTGAACCTAACTAAAAAAACCGCCTGAGATGGCGGTTTAAGTATTCTTAGCAAGTAATCGCCGGCATCGACCTATTGTCCCAGGAAATCCTAGTATCGTGAGCGCTAAGACGTTTCACTGCTCTGTTCGGAATGGGAAGAGGTGGGACCATCTCGCTTGCGACACCGACAAATACTTACTAAGAATAAAAAGTCCTAATCCGCCAACTGGCGGAGAGAGCTACTTAACAAGTGAAGAGATAACCCTAAGGTATTTCTCCAACATAGGAAAAATATCCTAGGGTGGAAATCGTTTTGCCTGTCCCGCAAAGCGGGAACATAAAATCTACTGCTTGACCATTAGTACGGGTAGGCTTAACACATTACTATGCTTCCACCGCCCGCCTATCAACCTCGTAATCTTCAAGGGGTCTTCGGTCGCCAAAGGCGACCATGAGATCTTATCTTGGAGACGGCTTCCCACTTAGATGCTTTCAGCGGTTATCCGATGGGAATCTAGCTACCCAGCAATGCACTGCTTTTACAGTACAACTGGCACACCAGGGATTCCCTCACCCCAGTCCTCTCGTACTAGGGGCGAACCTCCTCAAATCTCGTCGAACATACAGGATAGAGACCGAACTGTCTTACGACGTTCTGAACCCAGCTCGCGTACCACTTTAACTGGCGAACAGCCAGACCCTTGGGACCTTCTCCAGCCCCAGGATGTGATGAGCCGACATCGAGGTGCCAAACCGCATCGTCGCTGTGGACGCTTGGATGCGATCAGCCTGTTATCCCCGGGGTAGCTTTTATCCGTTAAGCTGCGAGCCTACCACTAGGCTACGCAGGATCACTATGACCTACTTTCGTACCTGCTCGACATGTTCGTCTCGCAGTCAAGCCGGCTTATGCCATTGCGCTATCACTCCGATTTCCATCCGGAGTTAGCCGACCTTTGTACGGCTCCGTTGCGTTGTAGGAGCCTACCTCCCCAGTAAAACTGCCCACCAGACACTGTCCACTTGCCGTATTTTTATGCGGCGAAGAGTAATGCTCACTCATCTTAAAGAGAGGTATTTCATTGTCGCTTACGCTCCCTCCTATACTAAACAGTTAAGAAAAGCTTGCAAATGTCAAGCTACAGTAAAGCTCCCGGGGTCTTTTTGTCCATGTATGTTTAGGCCGCGTCTTCACAGCCATCTCAATTTCGCCGGGTAAAGGTTCAAGACAGTTATTTAGTCGTTCTACCTTTCGTGCGGGTCGGAACTCACCCGACAAGGAACTTCGCTACCATAGAACAGTTATAGTTACTGCTGCCGTTCACCGGAGCTTTGATACCAAACTCGCCTCTTACGAGGGTCATCCAGCAATCATTGACTTACCGGCACTGGGCAGGTGTCAGCCCCTATACGTTGCTTTTCAGCTTTGCAGGGACCTGTGTTTTAGATAAACAGTCGCTAAATACTCTTTTGCTGTGTCCGCAAAACTCATTGCGGAAAGGCATCTCCCATAGGTTACGCCTAGCTTTTTTGCCGAGTTCCTTGAACCTCTGTCACCCGATCACCTTAGTCTACTCGACCAGCCCACCTGTGTCGGTAATAGGTACGATACAATATGCGTTTTGACCATTGCTGGTCATAATGAAGCGTTTCTTGCAAGCTGAAAACTACAGAATTATTCTCCATAGAATGGAAAACTTTCACTCACAGCTCAATTAAACACGACGACGGATTTGCCGATCGTCATTATCTTGCTGCTTGGACTGGCCGGAGCCAGCTCTGCTTTTCCACCTCGGTAACTCCCTTACATACACATACCATGTATCCGAATATTAACGGATTATCCATCGGGCTAATCCCCTTTAACGAGGAATACCCTTAGGGTCGACTAACCCTCCGCTGACTTACATTGCGGAGGAAACCTTGGGCTTTCGGTGTGATGGTTTCTCACCATCATTTCGCTACTCATACCGGCATTCTCACTTCGTACCGCTCCACCATGCCTTACGGCACGACTTCACTGCAATACGAACGCTCCCCTACCACTTGTACCCTTGCGGGTATAAATCTCCAATTTCGGCACAAAGCTTAATCCTCGGTTAATTTTCGGCGCCAAGAACCATCCGCCAGTGAGCTGTTACGCTTTCTTTAAAGGATGGCTGCTTCTAAGCCAACCTCCTGGGTGTCTAAGGATCTTGACTTCCTTCAAAACTTAGCTTTGATTTAGAGGCCTTAAATGGGAGTCTGGGCTGTTTCCCTTTTGACTGATCAGCTTAGCCCGACCAGCCTGACTACTAGGCTCAATACTGCGTATTCGGAGTTTGATTGGTTGCGAGAGATTGCTCCCCCACGAACCATTCAGTGCTCTACCCCACAGTGTATACCTAGCGCTATACCGTAATATATTTCGGGGAGAACCAGCTATCTCTGGGTTCGATTGGCATGTTGCCCCTAACCTCAAGTCGTCTCATATCATTGCTACGATAACGAGTGCGGGCCTTCCCCTCTCTTTCGAAAGGGTTCACCCTGCTCAAGGTTAGCTCACCCAGTTTCGGGTCTATTGCATGCAACTAACGGCCGATTAGGCCACGCTTTCACTCTGTCTCCCCAAGGTAACTTGGTTAAACTAACGCTGCAAACAATAACTCACCGGTTCATTCTTCAATAGGCACGCCGTTACTCGTGCTCCGCACGAGGTAGCATAGCGCCTAGAGCGTAGAGCGTAGAGTTCTTATTTAAAACCCTTTGCCCTAAGCCCTTTGCTCTTAGCTAGCTTGTGCGAAGCATAAGCTCCGGCTGCTTGTTAGCCACTAATTTCAGTTCTATTTCATCCCCCTCCCGGGGTGCTTTTCACCTTTCCCTCACGGTACTAGTTCACTATCGGTCGATTGTAATATTTAGCCTTGGAGTGTGGTCACCCCAGATTCCCACAGAGTTTATCGTGCTCCATGGTACTTAGGTACAAACTATCGGAAGTAGGAGTTTCGCATACACGTCTTTCACGTTCTATGGAGAGCTATTCCGAGCCCTTCTGCTACTACTACTTCATCAAATATTGTCTGCCCTGCAACACTCCGATGTAACATCGGAGTTTAGGCTGTTCCGCGTTCGCTCACCGCTACTGACGGAATCTCACCCGCTTAGACTTGCGTCCAAGCGAGGCTAGTATGATTTATATTCCTGGCCCTACTAAGATGTTTCAGTTCGAGCCGTTCCCAGCTCTACAGCTATTAGTCTTGCGACTTGTTTACTGTAGGCTGTCCGATGTAACATCGGACGGGTTGCCCCATTCAGAGACCGCCGGATCAGAGGTTCATGGCACCTCCCCGACGAGTATCGCCGCCGTGTGCGTCTTTCCTCGGTCACAATCGCCTAGGCATCCATTAATGGCATTATGAGTAGATTTTGTATTTGTCCCGAATTACACGGGACTAGACAAAACAAATATCCAAAATATCGTTAAAACGATAAAATGGACTTCTCTTCACTTGTTAAAGAGCTCTCTCTCCAGTCTAGGTCACACGCCCTTTCCCTTGGGGAAAGTTAGGAGTAACCAGCTTATTTTCTTGAAAAAACCCTCCCTAACTGGAGGGCTTGTTCCAAAAAACAAGCTTTCGCTAAAGCTTCAGCTTGCAAGCAACTAAATTTTAGTGTGGCTTGCCACTCGAAGCTCTCCTTTGCAGAGCGAAGTGTGGACCGGAAGAGATTCGAACTCTCGACCTCGTCTGTGCAAAAGACGCGCTCTACCAACTAAGCTACCGGCCCAGATTAGTTATTAGTTACTAGTTGTTAGCGTTTAGTTTTCTGAACTATCCACTAATGAACTATTCACTAAACCGGCCGTCAGATCTTAGCTTGCACGACCAAAAACTAACAGCTAAATCGGCCAGCAACCACGATTAAAAAGAGCAAAATTGCCAGTAAAGCGGAGAAAAGACGTCTAAGAAGCGGTTAGATCCCTACTTGGGTAGAAAAATTAAGTAAAAATTCACGCATAACAAACGGTTTCTTCGTTTACTGTGAAGGCTATGGTATCACACTCAAAATGAGGCTGTCAAGAGGAAGATCTATTTCACCTCCCTTGACTTTATGCCTGCTTGTTGTATACTGGTTCTCTTATGGCTACCAATTCTATGATGATGCAAATGACTTCCCTTTCCTAAGGAGGTTTTGTGGCATTCCTAAGACCTCCTTCCAGGGAGGTTTTTTTATATGTTTACAACGATTATTACAGACTGCACAGACGCAAATGTTGAAGGGAGGCTCGGCACCCGAGTTGCGAGCCTTTTTGGCGTTACGCCAACGTTTGTGGGTGTAGGTAACAACTTACAGACAAATAACGCTCAGGATCCCGCTGAGTACGAAGCTGCCGGGTGTTTGATCGATGTCCTCGATGCCTCAGAAGGAGAAGGAGTTATCTTAGTCAATGTCGCTAACCGCCACGGCAAAGGTAAAAAATGGCCCAACGGCACTCCTTTTGGCTCTTTTTATGTGGGTAAGCAGCTCGTTGTCGCGACAATTGATGGCTACTGTCTCTCATTCATTAAGAAACTCCACCTTGCCTCAGAAATCCAAATCTTTGATATTCCAACCGTTACTGCATCACTGGTTCAACAACACATCCTCACCCCTGAATTGGCTCAGAGAATCAATCATACTCAGTTTCGCAGTTTTGAGTTCCAACCGAGAGTTGCCAAATGGCTAACAGATGGCTTGACTCTTCCCACTCAGTCATACTCACTTGCTCAAGTCGAAGCTCTCCCTGAATCAATTTGGTATATTGATAATTTTGGCAACTGCAAAACAACGCTTTTACCAGAGGATATTGGTTTTACTCAAGGCAAAACTATACCAACAAAATTGGGCGAATTGATGTGTTTTGCGCGTATGAAAGATGTACCCAATGGTCAGCCAGGACTTATTATTGGCAGTTCAGGCTATGGTGAAAAACGATTTTTGGAAGTAATTGTGCAAGGAGTAAGCGCGGCCAAAAAGTTTCACCTCTCAGTTGGATCTACTATTCTTTAGTTGGCCTTAAATTCTTGCATCTGTCCTTCTGTGGTAAGCCACCTCTCAGCTTCCAAAGCAGCAGCTGCGCCAAAACCCGCAGCAGTTATCGCTTGACGATAGGCTCTATCATGCACGTCTCCTGCGGTGAAGACGCCTGGGATATTGGTATGATAATGATCCTCAACTTTGATATAGCCATCGTTGTCTAATTGAATACCTTGAAACTGCTTGGTATTGGGGATATGACCAATCGCAACAAAAATTCCATCCACCGGCATCTCCTTGACCTCACCTGTTTGGGAGTTCGTCACGACTGCTGATTGTACTCTGCCCTCTCCTTTGATTTCAGTTATCGCAGAATTAAACACAAAGGTAATCTTGGGATTGGCTTTGGCTCTCTGCTGCATAATTTCGCTGGCACGCAGCGCATCACGGCGATGAATTACAGTAACTGAGTTAGCGACTTTCGACAGAACGAGTGCTTCCTCCATCGCACTATCCCCCCCTCCTACCACAAAAACATTTTTACCCCTAAAAAACATGGAGTCACAGGTCGCACAGGAAGAGACCCCTTTACCAATCCGCTCTGTCTCTCCAGGGACACCAAGCCATCTCGCATCCGCTCCCGATGCCAGGATCACAGCTTTTGCCTGAAAAGTCTCCTCACCTGAGGTAATAACAAAAGGTCGTTTGGTGAAATCACCTGCAGTGAAGTTAATATCTTTGATCTCTGCTCCATGATGTTCTGCCTGCTTGCGTATATTTGCCATCAGGTCAGGACCCTGAATCCCTTCAGGAAAACCAGGAAAATTCTCAACCAAGGATGTCAGCTGTAGCTGTCCGCCCCATTTTTCTCCGGCAATCACGAGGGTCTTCAAAGCAGCGCGCGTTGTATAAATAGCAGCAGTCAATCCAGCGGGACCCGAGCCAATAATAATAATGTCATACACGGTGTTCATACTATATATAGTATAGGGAATCTGTCAAAAAAACTAGGGCTGGAGGAGTTTGGCCATTTTTTGTTTGATCGCGTCCTTGCTCTGGGCACCGACAATCGAGTCAACGGGCTGACCACTTTTGAAAAAAAGCAGGGTAGGAATAGACATGACGCCAAACTTCCCCGCTGTCTCAGGATTCTCATCGACATTTAATTTACCAACCTTGATCTTGCCTGCAAATTCTGTCGCCAACTCTTCAATAATAGGGCTAATAATTTTACATGGGCCGCACCAAGGAGCCCAAAAATCAACCAGCACCGGCAGCTGACTCTCAGTTACTTCTTTTTGAAAATTTTGATCAGTAATGACGATTTCGGCCATAGATGTTCTTGCTATATATAGTGTCTTACCATCGTATCAACGCCTACAGGTGTTGTCAAGACGAACAAAGTAGTCATTTTTACTACTTTAAGTGGTCATCAATTTGTTGCTTGAGTTGGTCATAGGTCATGACACCAGCAAATTTTTCACCATTAATGAAAAATGTGGGCGTTGAATCTACTCCCAACTGATAGCCGTCATTTTGATCTTTTTGGATCTTGGCACTACCAGCATTACTATTCAAATCATTAGTAAACTGTGTCATGTTGAGCCCCAAGCTCTGCACATAGCCTGTCACTAAATTTTTGGCATCAGTAGCAGACTTTTCTCCCCACTCATCTTGAGCTTCATAAAGCTGATCATGTAACTGCCAAAATTTATCTTGCTTAAAAGCTGCATACGCTGCCTCAGCTGCCATGGGGGCATTTGGATGCATGGGAAGTGGGAAATTCCTGAAAATAAAATAAATCCTACCTTTATAATCTGCCAGAATACGCTTGACCGCTGGATGAGCCGCTCCGCAAGCGGGACACTCAAAATCACCAAACTCAACAATTGCGACTTTGGCTGAAGGACTTCCCATTGATTCACGGTCTTTTTCAGGGCCATATAAAAGAGCTGTATCCACTACCTTAGCAGGGGTATTAGGAGTGACGCCCTGAGGGCTACTCAGAAAAAATGCCGCTCCCACAACAATCACCAATGTTATGAGTCCAATGCCTCCTAAAATAAGTCCTTCGCGTCGCATAGATTATTTCCTCTTGTTACTCCCCTTCTCTGCGGATAAAACAGAATGTCTGTAAAATAGCATAAAAATAATAATTAGTGCAAATGCCATTCCTGAGAGAAAGGGAATCGTGACAAAACCAAACCACTCAATAAACTTGGTCGTACACGAAACCCCAAGTCGGCAAGGAGCTGCTGCTTCCGGCAAAATTTTGTAATAGAGTAAGTTATGATACAAAGAAATAAGAATACCAATACTACTAAGGAACAAGACTGTACGATACACAAACGTATCTCTGAAATAAATTCCCACTCCCAAAATCACAACGAGTGGATACATGCAAATCCTTTGATACCAGCACAGGACACACGGTGGGTAGTGTAATACTTCGCTAAAAAATAGACTGCCACAAGTAGCCACAAAAGCAACGAGAAACGCTAGATAATGACTATTTTTGCCAACAACTTTCATGAAGGACCAGTATAGCATAAGTCGTTTAAGAAAACCTTACCCTAAGTCCTCTGACTTTTCGCGCAAAAACTTAAACCATTGTTCAATAAAGGCAAAAAAGACTTTAAAAGGTGTCTCAATCAAAAAATCAAAAGCAAAAAGCAGAATATTGACCTGTGAAATACTCTGCGTCAGACGATGTCCAACCCGGACAATCGGCATAAAGAGAAAATCGATAAAGGGCAGGAAAACTGATTGCCTATCCCCCACATCGAAAAGATGCGCTGTGGTGCTGATACGATAGGTTAGGAAAGAAACAATAGTAACAAAGAAAATAAAGATTGCCTGACTAATGACGTTGAAGTGAAGCAGTGAGAGGACATAAATGATAGCACCAAATGAGATCAAAAAGGCAGACAACCACAAAGCAGTAAAGATGATATTGGGCTTGTCTTTCTCTTTTCGCACGACTAACTGGTTGCCAAGACGAGGCGATTGATCATAGAGGAGAACTTTGACGTACTCAAATATACGCTTGGTATTATCCTCTTTGGGAGTTCTAATCATTAACCCTACCATAATCATCAACAGTGGCGGAATACTTGTATTAATAATTATTGAGGTCCACAAGATGGACCCATAAAAAATCTTCTCGTATGTCCCCTCCACCGCAAAAGCAAAAATTACTTTCGTCGTCAAGATAAAAATAAAACTACGAATAATGGCTGTCCGTACTTTGGTACGGATACTTTTATACCGTTTACTACAAGCTAAAGAGACTGCCTCCTTTACTTGTACTTCGTCCTGAAGAAAATTCCCCAGGTTATCCTTGTGTAAACGCAAGATATCCTCAAGGATGAAAAAAACTGCTGCTCTCCGCTTGACATAGGTAGTAATCCTTTCTTTGCGAGGATAGTTAAGCTGTTTGGTGATCTCTTTAAAGCCTTCCGTAAATGACTCAGCAATACGATCAAATGTCTGAGCGGTCAACTCACCAAAATATAACTGAAAAAGATGATAGCGGAGTAATGCCAAGTCATCCCGTGCAAAAGCACGCCTAACTGCGATATAGACCTGCGCATCACGCGTCTGCTCACTATCATCAATGATCGTGACATCATCACGCATCACCTGATACATATAGTTGGCAATTGTCTCTTTCTCCAGATTAGGATGGAGCGTGCGCTCGATACTACTAGACATCAAATGATACGTCCATTCGTTCATTACATTTACTTTGACCGTGTGTTTTGCCAAAATGGTCAGGCGAAGCTTGAGGTATACATTGATAATCTCCTCAACGTGGGCAATCGCACTTTGGGGAACTGCATTGTCAGGTAGATAGCGCGCCCAGATCAACTCACGAATTAAAGGTTCTGCGGCACTCTGAGCTGTCCCCCCAAGCAGTAACCGCCGATGCAAAATGCGCTCAATGGTGGCTCTCAGCATGACCTCATCTTCGCGATACTCCATCGCATTGCGTAACTTTTCATAAGCGCTCGCGACTTTGGAGACGAACGGGTTGACAGTAATTTTACGTTCATGATTAGCGGCTGTTTTGTGGTCAAAGGAAGAAATCACGATCTTAGTTAACTCTGACAGTTCATGCGTGGTGGGAGTTGCAGGTTGGGGAGCTGTCTCTTGCGAAGATGCTATAGGCGGTATGTCCATGATAGTAATTATTATACATGAGAATTTTGTTTTGGTTGCTGTATTTCTCAATCCTTTCTTTGATTGACAAGATTTTTAATTACTGAGAGAATGAATACTATGGCAACAAAGAAAAAAGAGACTCCCGCTTCTCTCTCAGACGACTATATCGAGGTCAAACTTCCCCACATATCTACCGGGAGTAAGACACTCCTCCTTACGCTTCTACTTATAGGGATTGCCTTTTTTGCCGGTTACCAAACAGCAAAAGTAACCTACTGGGAACAAAAAGAAAAAGTCTTAAGCGCTGCAATTGCCAACAATCAAGCAGCCCAGCCTACCCCCACCCCAGCGTTCTACAAAGTTGGTAACGGTCATCTTCCTATCATGGGCAATCCCAATGCTAAGGTGACACTCGTTGAGTTTAGTGACTTGCAGTGTCTTTTCTGCCGCCAGTTCTGGAAGGATACGCTTCCCCAACTGAAGAAGGACTATATTGATAAAGGATTGGTAAAGCTTGTTTATCGTCAGTTTCCCCTCCCTGCTGAACTGCATCCAGCAGCTCGCGATCTGTCTGAGGCATCAGAGTGTGCCAACGACCAAGGAAAGTTCTGGGATTTTGAGGAGAAAGCTTTTGCAACGCAAGCTGCCCAAGGGGATGGGACAATTCCTATCTCAACTGATGATATTAATTCTTGGGCACAGACAATTGGGTTGGACATGAACAAATTCTCAACTTGTTTTACAGCCAAAGCTGATGCGAAAAAAATTGACACAGATCAAGCAGAGGGCCAGCAGGTCAACGTCAACTCTACCCCAACTTTCTTTATCAATGGCCAGATCATGGTTGGAGCACTTCCCTATAGTTCATTCAAGACTGTCATTGACCAACAGCTCAAAAAATAATCATGGCCACATCCAAACCAACTTTTTTCTCGCCGTTGAAAGATCAAAAAGTCATCGCTATCGCGGCTTTCCTGACTATTATTTATATTCTGATCCAAGTCTACGGCTTTAACTACCGCTTCATTACCGAAACGCTGAGTGGTACTTTCCCTTTCCTTTACAAAGCTCAGGTTTTAGGAGGGCTGATAACTGGTTATTTTGTCATGTTCCCTCTCCTGACAACTATTTTCAACCTATTAGCCGCTATCCTGGTGGGAATTAATCTTACGTTGCTGATTGCCCTTACGCAGAAAGGACGTCATACGGGTGAGATGAAAATGACTTTGGGAGGAAGTAGTCTCCTAGCTGTCGTGAGCGCAGGCTGTCCTAGTTGCGGCATAACGCTGCTTTCCTTTCTAGGGCCCTCATCATCTGTTATTAGTTTTTTTCTGGCTAGCCCAATTGTTTTACTCGGAATCCTCATTATCCTTCTTGCCTCAATTATCTACAATTTGTATTTGTTGCAAAAAAGCCTCAGCTGCGCGCTCCCCTCATCGTTTAGTCGAAAAAAACGCTAGCAGGAAAATACTCAAGGCGATAAGAACTATTGTCCCTCCCGTTGAAAGATTGAGATAAAAGTCCACCTAGATAATAAAGAAGCATTAAACCCCGAGTTTACTTTATTACTTTTAGCTTAATTATCATTCACTCTCAGATGTCACCTGATTATAAACGTGAGGGGAAATAATATGAACAAGAGGCACAGTCGTCAAATAGGTTATGGCTGCTAAAGCTGCAATGAAGAAACTCACCGGCAGATGGAAAAATAATCCAAGAAACATTCCGCCCCAAATAAATACCACTCCAAGAGCAACAGAAAGACAAATTGATGTAATAGGTCTATGGGTGATATGTTGGGCAGTTGCCGCAGGAGCAATAAGAAGAGCAAAAACGAGTAGGACTCCAACTACTAAAATTGCCTCAGCAATGGTAACGCCTAGCAGTAACATGAAAAGCACTCCCAAGAATTGTATGGGTACTCCACGAGCTTCTGCAATCTCTGAGTCGATTGATGCAAATAACAGTGGTCTAAAAATAAATCCGAGAACTGTAAGAGCAATAATACCCGTACTAAGGGAAAGGTATAAATCATTCGTAGTAACGCTTAAAATAGAGCCAAAGAGTATTCCAACCGCTTCTGTAGCATTACTTGTGTAGAGCTTAAGCAATAACACTCCTAACCCTAATGCAAAAGATAAAACCATTCCTATCTCAATGTCCCTCCCTTTTAATCTTTTCCCCATAAGTCCAAAACCTAAGGCAACAAGAACGGTAAATAAAAAGGCTCCTGTAAGAGAACTCACTCCAAATATTGCAGCGCCTGTTGCTCCTGTAAAGCCAACGCACGAGAGCGATTCCGCAGCAAATGCCTGTACACGAAGTACGACAAAATATCCAACAATTGCACAAATAATAGAAATGAGCGTTCCAGCAATAAAAGCATATTGAACAAACTGATGACTAAGAAGTTGGAGCATAATGCTTCTTTCCTCCTTGTACCATAGGTCCCAGTAAACGAACAGCGACATAGGTGCCAAATGAAAGACTGGCAATAAAAAAGCTTACTGGTAGATTTGTTTGGGCAGCTACAAAAATACCAATCCAGCTATAGACAACGCCGAGTAGCATTGCTATTCCAATTGTTACGTAGGGATTTTTTACAAGCTTCATTGCCGTGGCTGCTGGTCCAACAAGAAGAGTAAAGACAAGAAGGACGCCGACTACTTGTACTGATACCGAAACTGTTACAGCAACAATAATCAAAAATGCTACACTCAGTAGCTTAACTGGTACTCCTCTTGCTTGCGCCACTTCCGTATCAAATGAAGAAAATAGTAACGGACGAAATAAAACAAGCAATAGAGAAATTGTAATAATACTAACAACCGCAGTAAGAAACACATCAGTTGTCGAGATACCTAAAATTGTTCCAAACAAAATACTGTATGCTTGCTCAGCATATCCTTTGTAAAGAAATAGAAAAA
>DASZRR010000027.1:0-9952 GCA_035549055.1 Patescibacteria group bacterium
TGAAAAAAACGACCACAATCGATAAACTCCAGCGCAAACTCCCACAAAAATAATATAAAATATCACTAAGACTATACTCAAAAAGACCAAATTTATTTTTTTGCTTATCTGAGAGAAAATCTTCATATCAGCGGATAGAGAAAAAGAGGGATTGGCGCGATTTGGGCACCAATAACAAGAAGAGCGATAATGATGAGGAAAAGAAGAAGTGGTAGTAGCCAAATTTTTTTTGAGTGGGTAAGGAGAATAAAGATTTGTCTGATCGACTCAAGCATATCGACTCTATTCTACTAAGTTAGTGTATCCTCAACAAGAGCGTTTTTTATTTACTGCCAAAATAATACTCCAAAATATTTTTGGCGATTGGCGCTGCTACATCCGAGCCTTCTCCACTATCCTCAACTAAGACGGTGACAACTATCTGAGGATTGTAAGCTGGAGCAAAAAGCGTTAACCATGCATCCGGCTTGGTATTTGCATCTCCGTGTTCTGCTGTCCCTGTCTTACACGCAATTGCTACATGACGATAGTCTTGGAAATTGGCGCTTGTTGATGCCTGTGGAGCATCGACAATATTCCTGCCATCAACTACCAAATTAGGATTCTTCACAACAAAATTAAACAACGGATATGCTGTCCCGCCAGTGTCGCAAGCCCCAACCATTCCCTGACGTACAAGTGAGATCGTCTGCTCAGAAAAAGAGTCTGGCTCAATGACATGCGGCCTAGCATTCTTGAGAAGATGTGGAGTATAAAGTGTGCCTCCATTGGCAATAACCTGCGTCCAGGCATTAACCTGAAGTGGCGTCGTCAAAAGATATCCCTGTCCAATACCAAAAATATAAGTATCTCCTAAATACCAGTCCTCACCAATATTTTTTTTCTTCCATGCCTCATCTGGAAGGACTCCTGCTGCCTCCCCTGGAAGATCGATATCCAGTATTTGCCCAACTCCCATTTTCTTTGCATACTGAACAATTGTATTCAGGCCAATTTTAGCAGCGAGCTCATAGAAAAAAGTATCGTTTGAACGCGCAATTGCCCTCACGACACCAATATTACCTTCAGTTTTACCATATTGTGAGAAATACCAATTGCTATAAGAATATGGTCCGATTGAAATCTTACCTTTATCATCCACTTGATAATTTTCATCAATCTTATGACTTTCCAAGCCACCTGCTGCCATAACTACTTTGAATGTTGATCCCGGAGGGTAGGTCCCACTAATAGCACGGTTTAAAAGCGGCTGACTTGATCCTGTCAAGATATTTTCAATTGAAGGATAGGCTGTATCGGTAGCTTTATATGAGCTATCAAGCGTAAAAAGATTGGGGTCAAAAGAAGGCTTGGAGATCATACTCAAAATTTGTCCATCGGGAGTTGAGATGACCACGGCACCTTTTTGTACACCGTGCATCGCAGAATAGGCTGCTTGTTGCAGCTTACTATCCAGTGTCAAAACTAAATTTTGTCCAGCAATAGGATCTGTCTGACCCAAAACACGAACTTCTTTCCCCGTCGCATCCACCTCAATAAGCTGCTTACCATTTACTCCGCGCAGAAAATTTTCATATTGGTACTCAAGACCTGATTCACCTATGAGATCCGTGATTGAGTAGCCGCTATACTGTGGTGATTTGAGTTGATCAGCAGTAATTTGCCCCAGATATCCTATGACGTGAGCCATGGAGTCTTTGAACGGATATTCCCGCAGAGAATCTACTGAAATATGCTGATCCCCTTTAGCCAGTAAATCAAGCGCTTGATCACGACTTAGGAGTTTTGTTTTGTTACCAGAAGTCTCACGAAATCCAGGGATATTGTAGACCAAAGGAACATTATTACGATCAAAAAGTACACCTCGAGGAGCATAAATAGTTTTCGTTCTAATTCGATTGGAATCAGATAAATTGCGATAATATGCACCACGTACAATTTGAAGAGAGATAATTTTAAAAAGAAGCACTGCCAAAACAATTACCAAAACAACGAGCAATGTCCCTGCCCGCATTGAAGATGGGGTAAAAGATGGCCGATGTCGCCTGCTAATTTTTTCTGTTCTGATAGAATCTGGAAAAGCAATTCCATGCTTCATAAATTTTCTGCTGATTTATCTCTTATAAATGACATATCACTTAGACTAAATATAAGTCCTGCTACGAGAACAGAAAAAATAATTTGTATCAGACTTCCGGGGACTTGGAAGATGAGGAGATAAAAAGATGTACTCACCAAGGTTGCCAAAAGTGCGAAAAGCAGTGAGGAAATTTCAAACTTCCGTTCATAGAGAAAAATCAAAAGCAGAACGATTGCAAAAAAGATACTTGTTTCTCCAATCGGTCTGACATGCAAAATATCCAAAAAAATCCCGCTTATAAAAGCGTAGAAGAAGACATCATGATTGCGAGTGCGAATGGTAAAGAGAATCAGACTAATAAGAACGAGCGGCAGAGATGTGAGAATCCCTTCCGCGATAACTGAAATAATAAGAAATCCAACGAGAAGTTTGTTCATGTTACTTTGTTACCGGTAGAACAAAAACAGTAGTAAGCGTCCTGCTATCAAAAAGCGGTTGAACTTTGGCAGTCTGAAAAAGATTACTGGCCTTCTTATCTATTGAAATAATTTTACCAATGACGAGCCCAGGAGGTGCACCCGTACCATCTAATTCCTGACTCCCCTTAGTCACCACGACATCGCCTCCAGCAAGTGTTTCTGATAAAACGACATTGTCAAACAGTATTGCTCCCTGCCCCTGTCCCTTACTGATACCCAAAGCATGCGAGCTACTCGTCTCAGCTGTCATCGAAAAACCCTTTTTATAGGATAAATCGACGAGAGAGAGATGGTCTGTACTTCTACTAACTCTACCCACGAGCTCATTTTTGTAAACAATAATACTGCCAACTCGTAACCCTTCTTTCAGACCTTTATCAATAATAAGTTGCTCGGGAAGAGATACTCCAGGAATAAAGGATCGCAGTCCGACTACTTGGGCGGGCAAAAGCGTAGACGGAGGGGGACTTTGAGTGTTAAATTGATCACGAAGTGCTTGAATTTCTTTGTCTTGTTGTTGGTAATGAGCCAGTTGGGTACGCAGCTGGGAGTTCTCTTGTTGGAGTTTTTGCACCGGAGAATTATCATTTCTATCAGCTGCAACGGCTGAAAAGAGATTGTGCTGAAGAGGTGCTAAGAGTAATTCAACGATGCCTACTGTCTGTCCGCCAACAGATGTCTGGGAGAGACCATAACTGATACTTGCGAGAACAATAAAAAAGAAGAAAACAGGGACAATACTTCCACGTCTTACCATGTGAGTATTCTACCACTTCATTTCACTTAATTACTACAGCAGCCAACGAGGAATTATTTTAGTCCACCTATGACTTTTACGCGATCGAGTAACTCTGGATCATCCAAAACTTTGCCTGTCCCTCTGGCAACACTAGTCAGAGAATCATCTGATAGGATAACGGGCATATGCGTTCGTTCAACAATTAATTGATCAAGTCCCGCTAATTTAGCCCCACCGCCTGTTACTAAAATCCCTCTCTCTAAAATATCACCTAGTAACTCAGGCGGCGCTTCTTCAATCACATCGGTAATTCCTGCTATGATTTGGGAAAGAATAGGAGAAAGAGCTTCCCGAATATCTGATTCTGAAATTTTGATACTCCGGGGAAGCCCTGTCTCAATATCTCGACCTCTGATAATTGCCATCTTCTCACCATGCTCCTCCTCAATCTCCACATCCTCAGCTTCTCCTTTGGTATGCTTGATGTTTTGTCCTTTGCGTTTGGCATTTTTTTGATACGCGCTGCCAATTTTCATTTTTACATCTTCTGCTGTCTTCTCACCCAAAAGTAGACCATGGCGCAGCCTTACATAATGGAGAATTGCCTGGTCCATCTCATCCCCTGCCAAACGGAGAGAACGACTCACCACAATTCCTCCTAAAGAAATAATGGCAATCTCCGTTGTCCCGCCGCCAATATCCACAACCATCATTCCCGTCGCACTTGAGACAGAAATTCCCTCTCCAATAGCTGCAGCCATCGGTTCTTCAATCAAAAATGCCTCGCTTGCTCCAGCTGAAAGAGCTGCTTCCCAAACTGCCCGTCGTTGTACCTCAGTCACTGATGAAGGGATACCAATCACTACCCTAGGACGAGCCAAAAATGATTGTAACGCCCCCCCCAATTCATGAACTTGTTTAATATAATAGGCAATCATCGCCTCAGTCGCATCAAAATCAGAAATAACGCCGGCGCGTAGAGGTCTGACGGTAACAATAGTAGTTGGCGTCTTGCCAACCATTTGTTTGGCTTCGGTGCCAATCGCAATAATTTCTTTCGTACGCTTTCGCATCGCGACAACTGAGGGTTCTCTGATAACAATACCCTTCCCTTTGACCCAAATGAGCGTGTTGGCTGTCCCTAAATCAATACCGATATCATGAGAGAAAAGTGAAAAAAATCTCTGAAGCATGTTATTGCCTCATTCTAGCAATTTGCCTGGCTACAAGCTAGCCCTAAAATCAGATTTCGCATATAAAATAGCCCGGAGTCCTTGCTCGCCTTTAGGCAATATGATACCATCGTAATAATTTCAAAATAGATGAAGATTATTGCCTACTGTGACAAACTAATCCATTGGTCTTTTTACCTTCTTTTCTTTTTAGTGCCACTTTTTTTCACCAGTAATACTTCTGAGTTGTTTGAACTGAATAAAATGTGGCTGACTTGGGGACTAACTGTCATCATTATGGGAGCTTGGATTATCAAGATGACTGCCGAGCGAAAGATCAGCATCAGACGAACGCCTCTTGATCTGCCCTTGGTGCTTTTTCTTTTCTCACAGCTCATCTCAACAATCATCTCTCTTGATTCCCATACCTCCTT
This sequence comes from Patescibacteria group bacterium, assembly GCA_035549055.1. GTDB lineage: Bacteria > Patescibacteriota > Microgenomatia > Levybacterales > UBA12049 > JACROF01. The sequence goes on from DASZRR010000027.1 coordinate 4,905, forward strand.
CTGGGGATATTACTCACGGTTCAATGGCGGCTTTCTATCGCTTCTTACTTATACGTTGTTGTATTTTGCCTTTGTCTCAAATGTCACGCTAGAAAAAGCCAAACGCTACTTTCTCGTAACTATTTTTAGCGGGATTATTGTGGCTCTTTGGGGACTCCCTTCGCATTTTGGCTATGATCCGACTTGCTTCCTCTTTAGAGGCAAATTAGACACTTCTTGTTGGACAGAGTCATTCCGGCCCACGATCCGTATTTTCTCAACCCTTGGTCAACCTGCCTGGATGGCAGCTTACTTAGCAGTTCTTCTTCCCTTTACCATGGCACTCACACTCTGGGAGACGGAAAAACAAAAGAAGTCTTCGTTACTTGAAGCTGCAAAAAATTATTGGGTGCTTGGGCTTGTCATCGTCGACGTTCTTTTCTATGTTGACTTGCTTTTTACCGATACGAGAGCTGGATTTGTCGCTTTCTGGGTGGCAAATATATTATTTTGGCTTACCTTATGGTGGCTCAAAATTCTCTCGCGCAAAAAGATCATCAGCTACTTTCTCATCTTTAATGTTATTTTTCTTATGGCGAGTTTTTTTTTCAGCACACCTATCTCTCAACTGAAAAAATTTAGCCTTTCATCCCTGATGGCTAGACCCGCTATCAAAACGTCTGTCAACAAAACAGCAGGTACTTCTCAACCCCCACCCAAAAACTTGTTGGATACTGGAATTACTGATTCTGGGACCATCCGCCTTCTTGTCTGGAGAGGTGCAATCTCAGCCTGGGAGGCTCATCCTCTATTTGGTACAGGGGTGGAAACTTTTGCTTTCGCTTATTATCTCTACCGTCCAGCAGCGCATAACATGACTTCGGAATGGGACTATCTCTACAACAAAGCCCACAACGAATATCTCAACTATCTTGCGACGACAGGTATTGTGGGTCTGGGGACGCATCTGATGTTTTTAGGGGGATTTTTCTTCTTCGCCATCAGGGAGCTTCTGCGTCTGAGCAAGGCAAATGCGGAGAAAAAAGACACGGAGGCCGTATTTTTAGCAGTCTGTTTACCGGCAGCTTTTACGAGTATTATCGTTTCAAACTTTTTTGGCTTTTCGGTTGTCATGATCAATCTTTTTCTCTATCTGATTCCCGCCTGGTTTTTTGTTTTTCTAAAAATGTTACCAGCGGACAAGGAGTACGTCATTATGTTTGGACAACCAACGAGACATCGTGGCACAAGTCTCAATCTCTACCAATGGACAATCTCCTTAGGAATTATTGCTCTTAGCTTTTTTTTCCTCGTGCAATTGGTACGATTCTGGCAGGCTGATGTGGCATATGCACTCGGTATGAACTTAGATCGTGCTGGAGAGTATCAAAGTGCTTATCCAAGTCTTATTCAGGCAGTCCAAATTCGCCCTTCTGAACCTGTCTTCAAAGATGAACTCTCAACTAATTTGGCGACGCTTGTACCTGCCCTTTATCAAAATAACGAAGCTACCTCAGCAGCACAACTGGCTCAACAGGCAATTTCTCTAAGCAATGATGTCACCACAAATTATCCTAACAACGTTGTTTTTTGGAAGTCGCGCGTAAGGGTATTTTATTCGCTGGCCCAAATTGATTCCCGTTATTACACCCAGGCACTTGATGCAATTTTGCAAGCAAAGAAGCTCGCGCCAACTGATGCCAAGATTTCCTATAACGTTAGTGTCTTGTACGGACAGAACAATCAGCTTGAAAATGGTATCAAAGAACTAACCCGTACTATTCAACTCAAGCCCAACTATCGAGATGCTTTTTATGCCCGTGGACTTTTTTATCACCAATTAGCGCAAAACTCATCAGGAACTACCAAAACTGATTATGAAAATAAGGCAGTTGCTGACATGATGTATCTTTATGACAACTTTGCCCATGATACAGAGGCACAGAAGAGCTTAAGCTCCTGGGGAGTCACAGCACAATAATTATTCTTGTGTTGTTGTGTCGCGTCATCTTTTTACGTATAATCAATAGCTTAGAACTATGCTAACCATCATCCAAGCACCCGCTAGTGTTCTGTCCACTCCAGCAAAAAAAGTCACCAAAATTGACCGGACAATTCTCAATCTCATCGCTGAGATGACCGAGGCGCTACAAAACGCTAAAGATCCAGAGGGAGTAGGACTGGCAGCGCCCCAGGTGGGACAACCCCTGCAGCTTTTTATCATCAGAGAAGAACCAGATGAGCCAGTACGAATTTTTATCAATCCCTCAATGACTATTCCGGCAGGTCAACAGCTTTTGCTGAAATCAAAAGATACCAAAGACGAAAAAGAAGTTAAATTAGAAGGCTGTCTCTCACTCCAGGACGTCTGGGGAATTGTTCATCGCTATCCTGAAGTAACTCTTACGTATCAAGATCAAAAAGGAACAAAACAAACAGAACGATTTTCAGGTTTTTTGGCAACGATTATTCAACATGAGTATGATCATCTCCAAGGAATTCTTTTCCCCAGGCGGGTTTTGGAACAGAAAGGCAAGCTCTACAAATCAGTCAAAAATACTAAAGGTGAGACTGAATTTGAAGAACTGAGTGTATGAAGCCTCGAATCGTATTTTTTGGAACGCCTGATTTCGTCTTACCTATTGCCAACGCTTTAAAAGACAACTTTGAGGTAGTGGCAGTGGTCACTGCTCCTGATAGCATCGATAGCCGTAAAAAAACTTCGTTGCCTTCTCCCGTCAAACAATTTGCGCTCAAGCATGCAATACCCGCTTTTTCGTTTGAACAATTTGACAATGGAGCAATTCAGCAATTACAAACTTTCAACCCTGATCTTTTTGTCACAGCCGCCTATGGCAAAATTATTCCTCCTGAGATTCTGATTCTGCCCAAATTCGGTTCACTCAACATCCATCCGTCTCTTCTCCCCAAATACCGCGGAACATCTCCAATTCAATCCGCGCTTCTTGATGGGGGGAAAACAACAGGAGTCACAATTATGCAGATGGATACTAAGATGGATCATGGACCACTTCTTGCGCAATGGAAATATACTATTCCCCCTCACGCTACTTTTGCACAACTCCACCAGATCCTATTCCAACAAGCAACCAATAAACTCCCTCAGACCATTACAGCGTTCCTGAAAGGAGAAATCAAACCTGAGCCACAAAATGATAAGGAAGCAACCTACTGTCACAAAATCAAAAAAGAGGATGGCTATTTTGACAGCAGCAATCCTCCCACACCTGAGACATTGGATCGAATGATCAGAGCTTATTATCCCTGGCCTACAGCCTGGACAAGAGTCAAACTCAAAACAGGAGAAGAAAAAATTCTCAAACTTCTCCCTGAGGCAAAGGTACAACTGGAAGGAGGCAAAATGATGACTATCAAAGACGCCTTGAATGGTTATCCCGAACTTACGCAGTTATTTGAGGAGCTGATGGGGACTCAGAAGAAGTAGCCTGAGTGGCTGCAAGATTTGCTTTTTGGACACGTTTGTACATACGAAGACATTTCGCGCATAACTTAACCCTTTTGGTCGTACCATTAATGGTCACTTTTGCACCCTGAAGATTAGGGCGAAACCTTCGATTTGTTCGTCTTTTTGAATGTGAGACGTTGTGTCCGTATTGAATGCCTTTGTGGCAAAATGCACAGTGTAAAGCCATATGTTTTTAGTTTTGAGAGAAAACCAGACTGTCCCTCAAAGCTCTTTCCTTCCTTGGAATTCTTCTGTCTGAATTGCTAGTATACTAGAAAATGGCTATAATTACAAGATTATGACTTCGCTTTTTGACCCATTGAGCATTCTTGTCCTGGTCATTCTTGTCTTTTCTGCAATCCTCCACGAAATTGCACATGGCTATGTCGCGGAGCGTCTAGGAGATCCGACAGCCAGATTACTAGGCCGTCTAACCTTAAATCCGCTTCCCCACATAGATCTATTTCTCAGTATTATCCTTCCTCTTCTTCTCTTTCTCTCGCATAGTGGAGTAATTTTTGGTGGTGCCAAACCAGTACCTGTTGATCCTTACAATCTTCGAGATGGGAGAAAAGACATGGCTCTTGTTTCACTAGCTGGTCCATTAACTAACGTTCTCCTGACTTTAGTAGCTTTTGGGGTATTTAAGATTGTTGGACTAGCTTCAGCCAACATTATCCTCGCATTTTTGGGAGTTTTCGCGCTGTTGGTGATCAAAGTCAATCTATCGCTCGCTATCTTCAATCTTTTACCTATCCCTCCTCTTGATGGCTCGAAGATCTTTGCTCTTGTCCTGCCCGAAAAACTCGCAGATAGTTATCTTTCTCTCAGCTCCTTTGGGACATTAATTTTGCTTTTCCTTCTTGTTTTTCCAATTGGCGGATTCTCTTTGATGGGCATTGTCAGTTCTGTTTTTCTCTTCTGCCTTCATCTTCTAGGACTCTAGAAAAAATTGCCGCTTTTTTCTTGAAGAAAGACTATAGATCTTGACAGTGCAAGCTATCCACCATATACTGTCACAGCTCTTTGATACTCGAGTTGGTTGCATTTAATTTTTTCTACAAATCATTTTACTGAGGTAGTCCGATGTCCATCGGACCACAAGGCGGTTTTCTTGAGCCTTAAAGGTTTTAGATAGCCTCCCTAATTTACCTATCGAGAAAAATGAGCAACTCATAACCCGGTACTCAAAGAGCAGAAATTATTAAAAACCAGACTTCGGTCTGGTTTTTCTTCATTTTTTGAACTTCATGCTATAATTCACGCTTATCTATGCATGAGTTTACTTATCCAGATAAGCACGAAAAGATTCCCCCAGGTCAAACACTTTTATTTGCAGAACCAATATTTGCTGTTCCTGATCAATGGCAAGGAGGATATCAGATTCCGCTCGGCTCTGAGGAATGGATTGCAAAAGTTGTAAAGGATCCACGACCCATCAACGATGTTTTGCTGGATGAGTATGCAGCAATCGCCCTTAGTCTGAAGCGTATAGGAGCTGATTTTAGGATGATCGTGGCCCACAAGAAAGATATTGACCAAAATGCAATCGCCCTGTTGATGACCATGTTGCAGATAAGAG
>DASZRR010000028.1:0-3773 GCA_035549055.1 Patescibacteria group bacterium
AGGAATTCAAGAAAGGATTTACGAAATAATGGCTACGTTACTTTCTCTTAAACGTCGTATGAAAGCAGCTCAAAATGTGTCTAAAACGACAAAGGCGATGCAGATGATTGCTACATCCAAACTTAAAAAAGCGCAGGAAGCAGCTCTGACATCACGCCCCTATGTCACCAAATTGACTGAGTTAACCCAGGCAATTTCCCTTCAGACTCCTGAAGCACACAAGCATCCTTATATGTTACTCCATAAAGATGCTCATGGGACACTCCTCTTAGCTCTCGCACCGGATAAAGGTCTTTGTGGAGGTCTGATAACTAACCTCATCAAAGAATTCTTCCTGAACGCTCATGCAAGCGAGCACACGACTCTGATCATTATGGGTAAAAAGCTTGAAAACCAAGCAGTCAGAGTCAATAGAGATATCATCGCTTCTTTTAATTTTGGTACGAAGTTGCCACCTTTCTCATCTGTTTTTCCTCTTGTTCGACTCATCAATGATTACTACTTAACAGGGAAAGTTCAATCAGTCAAGGTCCTTTATACCGACTTCAGCAATCTTTTTACACAAAAACCAAAAGTGCTTCAGCTGCTCCCTATAGCACTGCCAGATGCTGAGACAATCAAAGCAGATGAACTAACACTCTATGAGCCATCCCTCCCTGAACTCGTCCCCTCTTTGTTGACGCATTATCTTGAGATGTCACTCTATCAGTTACTTCTTGAGAGTTTTCTTTCGGAGCAGGCAGCGCGCATGATTGCGATGCAGAATGCAACCAATAACGCCAAGGATATTATCGAAGAGCTCAGGTTAGAGTATAATAAAACCCGACAAACCAAGATCACCAGTGAATTGCTTGATATCGTTGGCGGAAGGAGTATGCATGCCTAAAGAAAATAAAAATCTCAAAGAAGGTGTTATTGTCAGTGTCTCAGGGCCAGTCATTGATGTCTATTTTGAGGCTGACCCGCCTCGCATTAATGACGCGCTTACTGTCGCTAAGCCAGATGGGACGGAGGTTACCCTTGAGGTCGAATTTGAAATTGGCGATAACCAGGTCAAAACACTAGCTTTTGGCTCAACTGATGGTATCTCTCGTGGCATGAAGGTCAAGCGTACCGGGGCTCCCATTTCTGTTCCGGTTGGCGAGAAAACTCTTGGTCGTATTTTTAATGTTCTCGGTCAGACAATCGATGGTAAGAAATTAGAGACTAAAGGCATCGAGTACCATCCTATTCACGCAGCACCTCCATCACTGATAGATCAGGAGACCAAGCCGCAAATTTTGGAGACTGGTGTCAAGGTCATTGATCTCATTGCTCCATTCACCAAAGGAGGCAAAATCGGTATTTTTGGCGGAGCTGGTGTTGGCAAAACAGTTATCATCCAGGAACTGATTCGTAACATCGCCATTGAGCACTCAGGTCACTCAGTTTTTGCAGGCGTTGGAGAGCGTACCCGTGAAGGAACAGACCTCTGGCTCGAGATGAAAGGTTCAGGGGTGTTGGACAAAACAGTCATGGTCTATGGTCAGATGAATGAGCCACCAGCCAATCGTCTGCGTGTTGCGCTTACTGCACTTACAATGGCAGAATATTTCCGTGACGAGAAGGGTGAAGACGTACTTCTTTTCATCGACAATATTTTTCGTTTTGCCCAGGCCGGCTCTGAAGTCTCTGCTCTTCTTGGCCGTATGCCATCGGCTGTTGGTTACCAACCGACACTAGCTACAGAGATTGGTACACTACAGGAAAGAATTACGAGTACCAAAAAAGGCTCAATCACCTCACTGCAAGCAGTCTACGTCCCAGCTGATGATTATACCGATCCAGCCCCAGCGACTACTTTTGCCCATATGGATGGCACTATTACGCTTGAGCGATCAATTGCCGAGCAGGGTCTCTATCCAGCCGTTGATCCGTTGACGTCAAGTTCACGTATCTTGGACCCAAATATTGTTGGTCAGGAACACTATGATGTAGCTCGAGGAGTGCAAAAAGTTCTCCAGCGGTACAAAGAGTTGCAGGATATTATCGCGATCTTAGGAATCGACGAGATTTCCGATGAAGACAAGCTGGTCGTTTATCGCGCACGTAAAATTCAGAGATTTCTGAGTCAACCAATGTTCGTGGCGGAAGTCTTCACGGGAACGCCAGGCAAATACGTCTCGATTCAAGACAATATCAAAGGTTTTAAAGAAATTTTGGAAGGCAAACACGATAATCTTCCTGAGCAGGCTTTCTATATGGTAGGGACAATTGAAGAGGCAGTTGAGAATGCCAAAAAACTTAAAGATGAGACACCTCAAGAAACAGTCAAAGAGGCGCCAAAAGAAGAAGAAAAAGAAGAGGAAAAGGCAAAATCTGAAACTAAAAAGCAAAAGAAATAACTGGTATGCTTCTTAAACTCATTACACCAGAACGAACGATATTTGAGGGAGAAATCGAAGAATTGATCGTTCCGACCACAACAGGCGAATTGTCTATCCTTCCCCATCATATGAATTTAGTAACGCAGGTTTCAGACGGGGAGATTACCATTAAGGCCGCCGGCAAGACGCAACATATTGCAGTCACTCAAGGTTTTTTGGAAATCCAGCATGATACTGCCTCACTTCTCGCAGATTTTGCTGTACGATCCGATGAAATCAACATGAAAGAAGTTCTCGATGCACAAAAGCGAGCTGAGGACATGCTCAAAACGAAGCGCGACGATATTACTGAACGAGACTTTGAGGCAGCTATGAAACGAGCGATGGTCCAGATCAAAGTTGCCAACAAGAGACACAAGCATAATCAACTCGGCCCAAAACCCTAAATTCTCAGAGATGTTACAACAACCTGCTTTTTACAATCCTACTAAAAGCTACGAAGATAACTACACGGCTGGTCCTCCTATCCTTTCACAAAAAACTCCACCTCCCAAACGCGATCTTGGCACAGCCAAGAGCTTTGAATTCTTAGGACACAAGGTCACCCTTCCTTTTGGCATTCCTCCAGGCCCACTGCTAAATAGCCAGTATATGAAGGCAGCTTTTGACTGGGGCTTTGATGTCTCGACTTACAAAACAATCAGAGCAGATGAATTTCCCTGTCACCCTTTTCCCAATGTTTTATTTGTAAAAACCACTAAGGAACTTCATCCTGATCAGACACCTCGCCTCACTACCTTAAGCCACAAACCATCAGCAATAAATCAGCTTACCATTACCAACTCATTTGGTGTGCCGTCAAAATCTGTCCCCTACTGGCAGAAAGACGTCAAAAAGGCCCTGAGCTTTGTTGGGAAAAATCAGTCGATGATTCTCAGCTTTATGGGGACGGTAAAGGAAAACCAGACGCAAGATGAATTCATCAAGGACTTCGCTAAAGCCGGAAAGCTTGCGGCAGAGACAGGCGCGACAATTCTAGAAGCCAATCTTTCCTGTCCCAACATCGGAAATGAGGGGCTTGTGTGTTATAACCTAGAGGCTACGGAGGCTGTCACTCAGGCTATCAGGCAACAAATTGCTAGCCTTCCGTTGATCTTAAAGATTGGTTATTACAAAAATGATTCAGAACTCACAAAGCTTGCAGAGATTGCAGATAGATACGCTCAGGGAATAGCTGCAATTAATACACTTCAGGTTGAGGTCGTTGACAGACATGGCGACCAAGCACTTCCTGGCAAAAATAGACTCAGAAGCGGTGTCTGTGGCGCAAGTATCAAATGGGCTGGCCTTGAGATGGTCGAGAGACTAAAAAAGATTCGTGAGAAAAATCATTATTCTTTCGAAATT
>DASZRR010000029.1:0-4101 GCA_035549055.1 Patescibacteria group bacterium
ACTCCCGCTGGCAGTATTGTGTTGGACGAAGACATACTTATCATCAGGCGACCAAGCGTTGAAAGGCAGACTCATGCTCTCTGAGGCAGACATACTGGCCGTATAGATTGGCACAGAAGGTGAGTCAGTTGTCGTAAAGGCATACATTGAAACATCTGCACTCGTTTTTTTGATCATGGTCAAAGTCTTGCTACCATCGGGGGAGATTTGGGAAAATGTCTGAACCATGGGGGGAGGAGGCGCAGTCGGCGAGGGGATAGGAGTCGGTGTATCTGTTGGCTGCTGCCCAATTTGCACGACTGGCAAATTCAAAGACGTGCGCACCTTCGGTCGCTGATTGAGATAGAATGCCAGGAAAGCACCGACAAAGGCGCTAAAAAGAAGTAACGTTATATCTATTTCAACAAAATGTCTCGTCGTCATATTAGTTTATCGGATCATTTTGGATACACTGTCCGCTTGAGGTAATCTCACTACAGACAGAAACTGCAGTTCCGAGCGTCTTACCGCTTGGACCATCAGCCCACTCAAAGAGAGCCTTAGCATCGACTTGACGCATATTGACACAGCCATGACTCATCTCATGACCAAAATTATCATGCCAGTAGGCTCCATGGAGACCATAGTCCTGATAAAAATACATGACATAAGGGACATTGGGTAGATCGTAGGCGTCATCCCCCTCGCCGCCCTTCATGCGTGTAGAGACCAACTTTTCCCAGATATGAAAATTCCCTACTGGCGTTGGATTCCATTTTCCACTAGAAATAAGTGTTTTCATAACTAAATTGTCCCCTTGATAGGCATAGAGTGTCTGGGTGGAGAGATCAACATAAATATGCTTCTCGCCAGTTGGCGTCTCTGTACCCAAGACTGTCTGAGATTTGGCTTTGGCCAGGATGCTCATCCTGGGAGGGATAACTTTTTTGCCCTCAAACATCCCCACAGCATTATCCTCAATTCTCTGTGTCAGGTCAGATCCACAGCTCCCGGTGTTGGCGCAGGGAGGGTGGGGAGGTGTGCTATGGAGAATTTTGCTTGTGATAAAAAAGATACTGACGCCCACTACCAAAGCAGGAAAGATACGCTTGAAAGACCATCTGTTATGACTATTTGGAGAACTTGCGGATTTTTTGGCCATCAATTTCTAGACTAGGCGCAAAACGACATTTTTGCAAGTTCAAGAATACTACTCAGCCAAATCGACTTCAAATGGAAAGGAATTTTTGCGGTTATTGAGTTTAACTCTCTACAAACATCGTGTATATCAGATTATCCATTTTGAGCCTAGTCTATGGTACAATATCGAATACACTGCGGGATCGTCTAATGGTAGGACTCAGGACTTTGGATCCTGCTATCATGGTTCGAATCCATGTCCCGCAGCAAATTTAGTTGCCCAATCACCTTAACTATATTTGATATACTCTACATCATGTATGATCATGCTCCGCTCGGCTATAAATGTCCGCTTTGTATTGCTATAAGTGGCCAGGAAAATAATGATACATTAGTTGCACAAAGCGATATTGTTTATAAAGATGGTTTGGTGATGGCATTTATTTCCTCATTTTTTATTGGAAATAATCCGGGTCATGTGGTGATTGTTCCAAACAAACATTTTGAAAATATATACAGCCTCCCATTAGAATATGCAAACCGTATTCAAGAAATTGCTAAGAAAGTAGCAGTAGCTCTCAAGGAAGCATATAAATGCGGAGGTGTTGGTCTTCTGCAGAATAATGAGCCTATTGGGGATCAGCATGCATTTCATTATCACCTTCACGTCTTTCCTCGTTATGAAAACGATGAACTTTTTAAAAATATGAAAGACAAGCAATCTACTACTTCTGAGCAGCGACTTCCCTACGCTGATAAAATAAGAGCCGCTTTATCTCTATAAAAAGTTCCGACATCGTCCACTAGTGCCAGCTTAACTTTTTTTGTCCAGTCTGACAAAGATTCCACTTGTCCTATCTTCATAGACTTTTTTCCATTTGCCCTCAGAGGCTAATTGATTCAAACGACTATAGAGCGGCTTGGAGTTACTCATGAAGACTGTGTCGTAATTAGAAGCATCAATATCTGCCTCGTTTTGCTCAAGAGCATAGTAGACTTTAAATGCACTGTAGCCATTTGCATCCTGCCATAGATGCATTCTGCCATCCATACTTGGCTTGATATCGCGATACTGCCAGATCAGCCAGCCACCCCAGCCATAATAGGTGAAAAGATGGCCCTTGTTTGACAGTCGCTCTAAAAACCTCGCTGCCTGTGGTGAGCAATCAGTCGCATAGCCGCAGTAATCATTCCAGGTCATAGTGATGTACTGACTAAAAGATGCTTTCAAATAGACGACAACTCCAATAGACAAAACAAACAAAAAAGTGGGGATCAATAGACGAAATTTGGGTGATTCTGGCTTGACAAAAGCTGCCAAAGGCTTCAAAAATGGCATCGCAAAATAATATGCTGACCAGCTATAACGCTTGACGCCAAAAGAAAGAGCGTACAGCATGCCCCCACCAAGCGTAGTTGGAGAAATCTTACTAACTTTTCGCTTTAGCACAAACCATGTCAACCCGGTCAACGACGCAATCAAAAGCAAAATATGGTTAAGCCAGTCAATAGAAAGTTCTGCTGGAGGGACGTATTCGCTAATATCTTTGAGGAGTGGATTGTTGAAATAACCCAAAGGATCTGTGTAGACAGCTATGCCGAAAGGATTAATAAGTGGCGTGAGGAGTGAAAAAAGACCTACGATGATAACAGCGCGCGATTTTTTAAGAGTGGACCAAAAATTCATATTCTCTTGCACCAAGTCCAACACCACATGCATAACAACCCACAAGCCCAAAACTGCCATACCGAGGACAAATTGCCCATGCAAATTTCCCCACACGAGAAAAAGGACAGGTACTGCATAAAGAGCTAATCGTGAACCGCGCTCGTATTTGCTGAGCAAAAAAATGAGAAGGCCAAGGAGCATCACACTGACGAGTTGCCCTCTGAAAGAGACGTTGTTGATCGGCCCTTCGATATAAGCTAGGACAGGGAAGATCAAAGCTTTCTCAAAATAGTCTAGTTCCCAGGCTGCTGCAAAAAATAGAAACGTCAAAACAACAACACCTGCCCCAGCTAGCGACAAACCCCAAAATCCACCCAATGCATAAAATATGTAATACATCAGATCAATACCCCATGAGATATTGGCCCAGTGGAAGCCAGCCATGTCAGTTGAGAATGTATTCGTCCGCGCGATAGTGAAAGTGTGGAAAAAATCCTGACCATAGCGCAAATGCCACCCGAGGTCTGCATCCGCAGGACGAGAGATTGCAGCGATAAAAATAAAAAGAGCAGGAATAATAACCTCAATAATTCGCAGACTCAATTTTTTCATGCGTTCTTGAGGGGATTATAAAGGGGACTAATTAAGTTAGCAACAGCTATTTGGAGCGAGAGTACAAGCCAATCATCTCTGCTTGAGAGACAATGTGCCCTTTCATCGCAGTCTGGACTTGGGAGAGAGTTGCTTTCTCAGGCAAAGTAAGTCTCTGATCAAGAGCATAAAGTTTGAAGTGGTAATGATGCACGTTACTTGGAGGACAAGGCCCACCATAGCCTAACTTACCAAAACTCGTCACTCCTTCTTCACCTTTTGGCTTTTCTCCTTGAACAAGACCTTTTACTGTTGGATCAATGTTATAAACCAACCAATGCAGCCATGTACCACCGGGAGCATCAGGGTCATCGACAATCAAAATCAAACTTTGGGAAGATGACGGAACATCAATGAAGTTCAAAGGAGGACTTATGTTCTCGCCATCGCAGGTAAACTGAGCGGGGATAGACTGGCTATTGACAAATGCTGAGCTTGAGATGGTCATAATTTTTACATTAGCAAGTTGATAAAGTATATCAGCAAGAAGAGCGAAAGAAATAAATAATAAACTGGCGGCGAGAATGTGTTTCATAAACCAACCAGATGAGTAGATGAGCGGGGAACGGGCCTCGCACCCGCGACCTCTTCCTTGGCAAGGAAGCGTTCTACTACTGAACTACCCCCGCAAAATGGGACAAACCTCGAGGTTGTTCCCAACG
>DASZRR010000030.1:0-8988 GCA_035549055.1 Patescibacteria group bacterium
CACGTCAAAGATTTGGATTTGGCTCAATCGGCTTTCCTGGCAGGCCTCACCTCAAGTCCGACTACCTATTCACCCTTTGGAGAATATCCTACTCTTTGGAAAACGAGGCAAAAAGAAGTTCTGTCCCGTATGGTTGCGCTAGGCTTCATTAGCAAAAGCCAATCTACCAAAGCAACTGAGGAAAAACTGACTTTCACCAATCAAAATATCCCCTTTTATGCCCCTCACTTTGTCAACTATATCCGTGATCTCTTAGTCAAAAAATATGGACTAGCTATGGTTGAGAAGGGGGGATTGCAAGTAACAACGAGTTTGGATCTTTCACTACAAAATAACGTACAAACGATTGTTAGTGATGAAGTTAATAAAGATGCTTATCTTAATCTGACGAATGGCGCAGCCGTTGTCGCAAATCCCAAAAATGGCGATATCCTCGCAATGATAGGAAGCAAGGATTTTAACGATCCAAATGGCGGCAATGTAAATGTAGCAACAGCACTTCGTCAACCTGGCTCATCGATTAAAGTCGTTACCTATAGTGCTGCTCTGTCTAATGGATTTACTGCGGCTTCAATTTTAGATGACTCACCCGTTAGTTTCCCGCTCAGTAATGGTACTACCTATAGCCCAGTCAATTATGATGGCCGCTTCCACGGCAAACTCCCTTTACGCATTGCACTGGCAAACTCACTCAACATTCCCGCTGTCAAGACACTCCAACAAATCGGCATTCCCACCATGGTCCAAACTGCGCTGAATATGGGTGTACAAAGCTGGAATCCAAAAGGGAATTATGGCCTTTCATTGACATTAGGAGCAGCCGAAGTGACGATGCTTGACATGGTGACTGTCAACGGGACTTTGGCAAATGAAGGAAACCGGGTGGATCTCAATCCTATTCTCAAAGTTACCAACGCCCAAGGAACTGTTCTTGAAGAGAAAAAAAATGTAACAGGTCAGCAAGTTCTTGAACCTGGCGTCGCTTATATTATGGATGATATTTTGGCGGACAATAACGCTCGCTCCATGGAATTCGGCCCCAATTCACCGCTTGTTATCCCAGGGCATACAGTCTCGGTCAAGACAGGAACGACAGATGACAAACGCGACAACTGGACCAATGGTTTTACTCCTAATTATGTGGTGAGCGTTTGGGTAGGTAATAATGACAATAGCCCCATGAGTCAGACACTTGCCTCAGGCATAACAGGCGCTGCGCCAATCTGGAACAAAATTATGACTTTGCTCCTCAAAGATAAGCCAGATAACAAGCAACCCCTACCTAGTAATATCATCTCTCTTCCTTGTAACGGCAGAATAGAGTATTTTATCGCGGGAACTGAAAAAAATGCTGTCTGTAATTATTCTTTCAATAAAACGCCAACGCCTACTCCTCAACCTTAAGAAGCGTCTGGTATGCAACCTGAGGATCGCTGGCGCCAAAAAGATAGCTCGTCGTGACAAAACGAGTAGCACCAGCTTTACGTCCCTCAAGAAGAGTGACATCGTTTACTCCCCCATCAACTTCGATCGGTACAAAGTCAGCAACCTCAACCAATTTTTTAACTTTGTCTAATTTTTCTGGCATGAACTTTTGACCTGCAAAGCCGGCATTTATCGTCATGATAAGAACAGTATCTAAGTCCTGATAATCTACTTTCACAGCTTCCAAGCTCGTTGCGCCATCAATAGCTAGTCCCACCTCCCCAAGTCTTTCTGCATGTGCGATAAAACTTGCCTGATCGGACATCTTTTCAATATGGCCAAGAAACCGACGAAAGCCAGCCTTTGCCCATTCCTCGAGATAATCTTCAGGCTCCTCAACCATCATATGTAACTCTAAAAAAATATCCTGGCTATATTTGGCAAATGGTTTGGGGTCTAAGAAAGTTGTATTGGCGGCAAACTTACCATCGACAATGTCAACATGCACAGCCTTTGCGAAAGGTTTGACTAACTCAAGTTTTTTCTCAAGCGCTGGCCAATCTTTCTCCTGACTTCCAATTCCCGGCAGTACTTCATGCATGATTCTCAAGCTCCTTTATTTTGGCAATTCGCCTCACAAAACGCTCCTCAGGAGCAAAAGGGGTTTGTAAAAATACTTTTACCAACTCGACTGCTTTGTCCTGAGTGATGAAATCAGCAGGCAGTGCCAAAATATTGATGTTATCATCATGACGCATTGCCCTAACCTCCTCAACAGTATGTCCGACTCCACAACGAATACCTGCAATTTTATTGGCTGCAATACACATCCCAGCGCCGCTACCACAGACTAGCACTCCATACGCGTCATTTTCTGACGCAACTTTTTGACCAACAAGGAGTGCATAATCCACAAAGTCGTCTTGAGGTTGCTGAGTCATAGCTCCTAAATCAACAACTTCATGTCCACCAAGAGTTTCTTGGATATGTGTCTTGAGGGCAAATCCTCGATGGTCAGCCCCTAAATAAATCTTCATAAGGTTGCAAAATCCTCTGCTCGTAACAAACCAGCTTCAGCCCCAATTTTACCAATGACAGCGGCTGCATTATGAACCCCCCAGAGCATCGCAGTTGGAATATCTTTCTCTCTGAGATAGGCAGCCAAAAAACCGCTCGCATATGCATCCCCTGCGCCAGTTCTCTCCACAACCGGACAATCAACTTTAGCTTGATGATACAACTTATTATTTTCATCACTAGCATACGCTCCCGCCTCCCCGTCAGTCAAGCTCACAATTCTTATCCCTTTCGCATGTAGTTCTGCAAGCAGCTCAGGAATTTCTGCTTTTTTTCCGACAATCTTTTCTGCTTCCTCTTTATTGACAAAGAGAAGGGAAACCAACGGCAAAAGGTAGGCGAACTTCTCACTACCGTCTTGGAACTGAGTTGAGCCAGGATTGAAGGCGAAAAGCGTCTCAGGCTGTTGTTGGATATATCCTGCTACTTTTTTGTAAACGTGCTCCCACGAGTGACCAAGAGACGTAAGATAGATAGCTCTGGTTGTAATATGATCGAGATGGAAATCATGAGATCTATCATGATGCTCGACAAAAAGTGTCCGCTCTCCTTGAAAATTAAGACCGATGCTAAATGAAGACTGCCCCTCTCCCCGCACCAGAAATTCAGTCAGGACTTTTTCCCTTTGCAAAGAATTGAGAATTTTTTGAGCGAATTCGTCCTTGGTTACCTCAGCTAAAATAGCGGTTTTCAACCCAGCCCGGCTGAGCCCTACCGCGACATTACTCGCATTTCCGCCTAAAAAAAAGTCGCAGGCAGAAAGTAAGATTTTCTCACCATACACAACACTGAGACGATGATGGATACGATCAAGACTCACTTCTTGATTGAGATCAGCCAGCGTCAAAAAAGCATCAATAACAGCATCCCCAATAGTCAAAGCATCAAGATCCATAGACAAGGCAAATCATTGACTGCCTACTATTACTATAGCATCTACTGCTGAGGATTCAGCAAGCGTCTTGATGGAGGAATCAACAGTATACGCACTTGCGAGGTCTTTCTCAAGTTGAGTTGCAAACGATTGCTTACTCTTTTTGATTTGGATTACGGTTTTTTGGTAAGCAAAACTGTCGGCGTTACCTGTCGAGCTGATAGAATAGCCGTCATTTTTCAGCAAAGAAGCAACTTTACCTGCCTCACCTTTAATTCCTGACCCATTAAGTACTTCTATCTCCAGATTTTTGCTGCTAGCTGGAGTTGGAGAGACGGTCACTTTAGGAGTTGGCGTTGGTGAGGTTTTAGTTACATGCCCTGCAGGCGTTAACGTAGCTGAAGGAGTAACTGATGGCGTTGGCGTCAACGATGGCATCGCTGTAGGGGTCGGAGTAGGAGTAACTGTGGCCAGCATATGAGGTGAGCTCTTGTGCGTTGAGAGAAAATAATTTCCTACAACAATTGTCGCACCAATGATGAGGGTAAAAACAATAACATACACAATCGCGCGTTTCTTGGCAGAACTTGACGACTTATTATTAGTTGAGTAACTTGCGAAATTGGAGAATTCCTTGTCCATAGAAGCAAATCCTATATAAAGTATCCCTGAGTGTAGCATACTTTTTTTCTTTTGCAACTCTATAAAAGCCATTTGCTATAATAGACCGATGCCCAAAGCGTTTCGGATTTTACTCGTTGTCTGTACTGTGATTATGTTAATCACCTCTCTTCCTATTCCTCTTATTTACTCTGATGAGCTTGACGATATCAACAAACAAATTAACGATCTCACTACTGCTCTCAATCAATCAATTGCCGCAACCAAACCGCTTGAATCCCAACTCCAATCGATTCAGGATCAAATTACGGGCATCAAAAATCGTGTTGTGGCAATTGAAGCAGATATGGCTGTAAAGAAGAAAAATATTGATCAAGGCTATAAGGATTTGGAAGCCAAAGAAACGCTCCTTAATAATTCTATCCGTGATTACTATATTAAAAGCTACTACAACACGCCTCTTCAACTTTTCCTCTCAGCCAGTAACGCTTCTGAGATTACCCAATTACTAGCCTATCAACAAGCTAATACTAACCAGGACAAAACAGTCATTACTAATATTGCTCTAACGATTAATGATCTTGAGGAACGCAAAGCGGCTCTTGCAAGTGAACAAAACCGACTGACTAGTCTTAAAGCAACTCTTGATGATCAGTCCACTAAACTTAACACTGTTATCCTCGGAGCCAAAGCCTACCAAGCCGAGGTCTCCAGTAAAATTGCTCAATTAACGGTACAACAGCAACAGTTCATTGCTCAAAAGCAAGGGACTCTTAACCTCCCAACCTCTGCTTATACCACCTCAGGTGGGTGTTCAAGCGACCTCACCAATGGAAAAGACCCTGGCTTTAGCCCACGTTTTGCTCTTTTTACCTATGGCGTTCCTCACCGGGTCGGCATGAGTCAGTACGGAGCAAAGGGACGAGCTGAATCAGGTCAGAATTATCAGACAATTTTAAGCGCTTATTTCCCAAATACAAATCTCACCTCAACAGATCAAGGCCAACAGATCCATGTCAAAGGCACCAATGAGTATGGAGAGACATTTGATGACACCTGGAGTATTGAAGACTACGTCAAACATATCTATGAAATCCCCTCTTCCTGGCCATCTGAAGCACTGAAAGCTCAGGCTATCGCCGCGCGCACCTATGCTCTTCGCATCCAAGCTGACAAGGGATACGTAGAGCCAAATCAATCAGATCAAGTCGTTAAACGCGAACTCAACGCTGACTCCTGGATCCAAGCAGTCAATGACACTGCTGGCCAAATCCTGACTTATAATGGCTCACCTATCCAAGCCTGGTTCTCCTCAACAGCGGGTGGCTACACCTGGAGTGCAGGTAGTGTCTGGGGCAGCGACAAGCCATGGACTAAAAATGGTCTAGACGCGAGTGGAAGCGTTAACAGTTTTGCTGACCTGAATAGTAATGCCTATGATAAAGACTCGCCGTGGTTTTATTGCGACTGGGGTGGACGGAGTCAGTACAGTGGAACTGCCTGGCTCAAGCCTGACGAGTTGGCCGATATTGCCAACGTTATTTTGCTCGCTCGCAAAGACAGCGGTACTAATGACCATCTCTACCAGACAGACAAGCCCAATCCCAAAGGTACTGATACGTGGGACGCTAACAGAGTCAAACAGGAACTCAAAAATCGTGGCGGCAGTCCTTATAACACTATTTCAGGTGGTTCGGTGAGTGTTGACTTTGGTGCTGGCAAAACTAACTCCATTACTCTCAATGGCGATGCGGGTTCGACCACTTTCGATGGTAGTGAATTCAAAAACTTTTTTAATCTCCGCGCTCCCGCCAACATCAACATCGTTGGTCCACTCTATAACATCGAGCAAAAATAGTCTCGCTGGATCAGATGCGCTATAATAGCTAAAATCTATTTATTACCTATGCCAAATCTTTACCTCGACAGCGAAGAAACTGTACAACCAAAGCCCACTGTCCCTGATTCAACAACAGCAGTAGCAGCAACGCCACCTCCACCTCCTGAAGTCGTCACGCCAGGTCAGGTAGAACTCAAAGCCAATGAGCCTCATATCTTTACCTGCTTTCATGAAAATCCTGAAGGCATCCATTTTCAAAATCAAGAAGCTGACGAAAAAATTATCCTTTTCCTCAGGCATCACTATATCACTACACTCGGATGGCAAATAGCCACTCTTCTCCTCCTCATTGCTCCTTTGGGAGCCTTAGCTCTTTTCCCTTATCTTAATATCACTTTGCCTATTCCTCTACGCTATATTGTCATACTGGGTATTTTTTATTATCTGATTATCTTCGGATTTGCTTTTGTTAACTTTGTCATCTGGTTTTACAACGTTGGACTGGTAACCAATCGTAGAGTTATTGATATTGATGTCGATAGTATTAATAGCAAAGACGTTGCTGCGACCGCGTTGAGTGATATCATTGACATTGCCTACAATCAAAAAGGATTCCAGCAAACTATTTTTGATTTTGGTGATGTGTACATGGAGACCCAAGCTACCAAACCTAATTTTGAGTTTCTGCAAGTTCCCCATCCTTCACGCGTCACTGATATCATCAGTAGTATGATTGTCAGGAGGAGTCATCGATGAACTTAAGTCTTTTTACTACCACTCTTGATTTTGCGCTGTTAGTTAAGATTATTCTCGTTATTTTGATCGGCTTCTATACGATTTTTGTCTTTGTAATTTTTAACAATATCCGCTCTCTGAGCAACCTCTTAGTGATTAATCGCACGCTTGGCTCACCTCTCCTTCGCTATCTTAGTATTTTCTATCTCTTAATAAGTTTTGCTCTTTTTATTGCAGCACTTGTTATACTATAAACAATGCCTTCGACTAATTTAAGTTTTGCTAAAGTAGCGGCTACTCCCACCAGCTCTTCCTGGTCCCAAGCCTATAACGCTGGCAGCCTGTTTATTGCTCTTTCCCTCTCTTCAGAGGACCAAACAGTTCAAGAGCAGCTCCCCATTCAAGGCAAGCAGATTCTGAGTAATATAGAAGCAGAAATTTTTGTCTTGGAGGATAAAAGATTTGAGACAATCAATGCTGCTCTTCCTCAAGCACTGAAGGATCTCCCGCCAGAAATCCTTCTCTCTTTGGCGCTTGCCTATATCAAAGACGATACGCTTTACGCTTTTATCGTAGGGGGTGGACGTATCAGCCTCAAAAGAGGCAGCAAGATTGGCAATATTCTTAGTCATATCCAAGATATTTCAGATCGGAGTATCCACAGTTCATCAGGGTATCTAGAAACAAATGATCTTATCCTTCTCCAAACCACCCAGTTTGCCAAAAGCGTATCAAGCGAAACAATAGAGCAAGCGCTTGATTATAGCCTTCCAAACGATATTGCAGAGACAATCTCCCCTCATGTCCATGGCGAAGAAGAAGGTGGTTCAGCTGCAATTATTCTTGTTTTTAATGGGTTTTCCCAAGTGAGTGATGCCTCTCAGCAAGAAATTGCTCCTCATCCTGAGACTTCCCCTGCTCCAGCTCTTATGCCTGAGAGACCTAGCCCTGAAGACCTAACATCACCTACTGCTGAACTACAGGAAGACCAATCAGAAATTATTCCTCAAAAAAAATGGCTGCCTCATCTCAGTTTGCCTCGTATCCAAATGCCACGTCAGAAAAAAATAGCTGCTGCTGCCGCTATTCTTCTTCTCATCCTTCTTATTGCGAGTATTTTTCTTATTCAATCCAAACGCCAAGCGGACAAAGAACATACTCTCTTTACGCAAATTTATACGAGTGCCAAGAAAGATTATGATGAAGGCGAAGCCCTGCTTAGTCTTAACAAATCACTTGCTCGGGATGACTACCAGTCAGCCAAATCCACTCTGGCAACCGCTGAAGGAAAGTTCAAACCTAACTCATCTGAGGCTACACAAATTGCCAACCTACTGGATCAGGTCAATCAACGTTTGTCTGCCACCCAAAACGCCACTACTGTCACTACCAAAGAGGTTGATGGGACAGACGCACCCTCCCTCCTGGCCTTGAAAAAAGATCCATCAGTAGAGGCAGCCACCCAAGATGACGATGCTATCTATACGATCTCCCAGAAAGCCATTATCAGCGAGGCTAAATCCTCGTCACAAAAAAAATCACTCGTCACCAATGATAATAACTGGACGAAGGCTTTATCCCTTGGGGTTTTTGGCGGTAACTTATATGTCCTTGATAATAAAAATGGGCTTTTGAAATTTGTCCCCACTTCCTCAAGCTATGTCGATTCAAATTATTTTAAAGGCGACGCACCTAACCTTACGCAGGCTGTCAGCATGACAATTGATGGCTCAATCTATTTTCTTTTCTCCGATGGTTCGGTTGAGAAATACACCCGGGGCGAGAAAGACTCTTTTTCTCTCACCGGACTTGAACAGGGACTTTCTAGTCCTGTAGCAATTTTTACCACAAGCGATCTCAAAAACCTCTATGTCTTAGACCCAAAGCATAACCGCGTGGTGAAGCTTGATAAATCAGGTACCTTTATCGCCGAATACCAGGCCGACGCTTTCAAAGACGCGACAGCACTTGAGATCAGCAAAGACGAAAAAGCAGGTTTTGTATTCTCGGATGGCAAAGTTTATCAATTCAATCTCTAGTTATTTTCATTTACATCCTCTCCTCAATCCTCTATCATATGGTCATGAAAATTGTGAATCGCAGGGCTCATTATGATTATCAACTGTTTGAGAAATTTGAAGCTGGCATCAACCTCCAGGGACAGGAAGTCAAAGCTGTTCGCGATGGTCACGCTGACCTTACCGGCAGCTACGCTCGAATTATCGGCAGCGAAGCCTATCTCATCAACGCCAAAATCTTTCCGTATGAATACGCGCGGACACAAGACTATGAGCAAAATCGAACAAGAAAATTACTCCTTCACAAGCAAGAAATCCTGTCTCTCAAGCATAAAACACAAGGCCAAAAGTTGACAATTGTGCCTCTTTCGCTGTATACTACGCATAATCTTATCAAG
>DASZRR010000031.1:0-4007 GCA_035549055.1 Patescibacteria group bacterium
GATCAATTAGATGGACTCTTCGACAAGCTGAGAGAAGACATTACAGCAGATATAGTTGAAGTTAACACAGAACTGATTAATCATCTGGACGAGAAAAAAGCCGATAAGACCCAAGTAGCGCTTATCGACACGCGTGTCGCACATCTTGAGAGGAAAATCTCCGTATGACCGATTACAAACAATTCAAAAAAGACACCTTCTCCAACGATCCCTTTTCAGTAAAGGTGGTCAAGCCATGGGGTTATGAGATCATCTTTACTCCACCTCATCTTCCCTACACTGGCAAAATTATTCACGTCGACGCTGGCAAACGCCTTTCGCTTCAGGTCCATGACAAAAAAATTGAAAGCTGGATTCTCAAATCAGGCAAAGCTAAAGTAATGTGGGACAATGATGCTGGCGAGTTGATTGAGACGGAGTTGAACGAACACGTGGGGTTCACCAGTATGGTAGGACAACGTCATCGACTCATTGGGATTACAGATTGTGACATTTTTGAAGTCTCGACTCCTGAAATTGGTACAACCTATCGTCTGGAAGACGATTACAAAAGACCTGATGAGACAGAAGAGATGAGAGTGCAAGAAAGACAGAATAAATAGACCAAATTGTCAGCTTTTTGTCCGACATTGACTGGACAAAATTCATTACAATTTAGGAATTGTTCTTGCTTATGCAAAACGTAACTGATCTACAAGAGATTAAAAAAATTGACCCTCGTGATACGTTTGGCTCAACCGAGCTGATGGTCAAACAATGCCGGACCGCCTGGAACGAAGTCAATGCGCTTGACTTTACTTTCAACGTAACGGGTATTAAAAATATTGTCTTCTGTGGAATGGGTGCATCTATCTATGGAGCATTGGTGACCAAAGCGCTTTTGGGTCTTGAAATGCAGTATCCGAGTGAAATTGTGACAGACTATCACTTGCCTGCATATGTCGACCAGCATACCCTCGTGGTTCTCACTTCATACTCAGGTACAACTGAGGAAGTTCTCTCGTGTGCCGAGGAAGCCAAAGCCAAAAAAGCCAAGATGCTTGTACTGACTCGTGGTGGACAGTTGGCAGAATTTGCTAAGGAAAATAATGTTCCCGCATACATTTTTGATGGCAAACAGAATCCATCTAGTGTCCCCCGACTTGGCAATGGCTATTCAATTCTGGGATTGATCGGACTTCTCAGCAAAGCGAAAATTATTGATGTGGAAGATCGCGAGATCAAGGATGCGATCACCAGACTCGAAGAAGATCTGCCGGAAATTAAAGGCCAAGCGCTCAAAGAATTTGAAATTTTTGAAAACAAAATCCCTGTCATCATCACGGCTGAGCATTTATCAGGCAACGGACAGATTCTGCGAAATCAGTTCAATGAGACGAGTAAAACATTTTCTTGTTTTTATCTCGTTCCCGATCTCAATCATCACCTCATGGAAGGATTACAGTTCCCTACCCAGCACAATCTGCATTTCCTCATCCTCAACTCGCCCAACTACTCACCCAAGATCAAAAAACGTATGGAACTGACTATGGACGTCATCAAGCAAAACAAGCACGAATTACATGAATTTATGACTACAGGATCAAGTATTTACGATGATTTCCTCCAGACACTCGCCTACGGCTGCTATCTCACACTTTTCCTGGCTCTTCGATATGATCAGAATCCCGCCGTCAACCCCTGGGTTGATTGGTTTAAGGATCAACTTAAAAAATCCGTATAGTCACAATCTCCCTGATAAACTCTTGCTATTTTACGAACGTCAGCTCATAATAAATCTAATGCCCAAAGATAATGCTGCCATTTTGTGGTTTAAAGACGTCGGCAAAGACGATATCCCTTTAGTTGGTGGTAAGGGAGCCAACCTTGGCGAGATGACGAGAGCTGGTTTTCCTGTCCCGAATGGATTTATTGTCACCGCTCACGCATATTTTCAATTCCTCAAAGATAATAACCTCACCACCAAGATCAATCATCTCATTGGGACGATTAATTTTGACCGGCCGGAATCACTTCACCAAGTTTCAAATGCAATCAAGAAAATGATAGTCGAGTCGTCACCCCGTGATGAGCTGGTTCAGGATATTTTTGCATCTTATGCCAAATTAAGCGGGACACTCTCTGATGCGTTGGTGGCGGTCAGATCGAGTGCTACGGCTGAGGATTTGCCGGGCGCGTCCTTTGCGGGACAACAGGAAACATATCTCAATATACACGGCGATAGCAATCTCATCCATAGTATTAAGAAAGCTTGGGCCTCTCTTTTTGACGCAAGAGCTATTTTTTATCGCCATGAGCAAAAATTTGATCATTTTAGAGTAGGAATCGCGATTCCTGTCCAGCGCATGGTCGAATCAGAAAAATCTGGCATTATGTTCACTCTTGACCCAGTGACGAATGATAAATCAAAAGTAGTTATCGAGGCCATCTTTGGCCTGGGAGAAATGATTGTACAAGGGGAAGTGACGCCTGATCATTATGAAGTAGACAAAGAAAAAATGCACATCAGCCAAAAGCAGCTCGCTACCCAAACCAAAAAACTCGTCAAAGTAAAAGGAGTGAACAAAGAAGAGCATATCAGTGAGAAGGAAGGCAAAAAGCAGAAAATATCAGATAACCAGATTCTTGACCTTGCAATGCTTGGTAAAAAACTTGAAAAGCATTATTACTTCCCGCAGGATATTGAGTGGGCAATTGAAGACGACAAAATTTATATTGTCCAGACCCGCCCTATCACCACCACACAACCCAAAAGCAAAAAATCAGACGAACCAACTCAGACAGTCGGGGATCTTCCTCTCCTTCTCAAAGGCGCACCTGCATCGCCTGGTATTGCCTCAGGCCCAGTAAAAATTATTAAGACAATCGGCGATATTGACCATATGCTGCCAGGAGACGTCATGGTAGCACCTCAGACGAATCCTGATTTTGTCCCCGGTATGAAGAAAGCCAGCGCGATCGTGACTGATGCAGGAGGCCGCACCTCACATGCCGCAATTGTCTCACGCGAACTAGGAATTCCAGCAGTTGTTGGAACTGAAAAAGCTACTACGCTTCTTAAGCAAGACACTATCATCACAGTCGACGGAGCCAAAGGTGAGGTTTATAAAGGTGGAGCAACAAAATCAGCCCCCACAGCACAAGCCGTCGTCCCGACAGAACGCATCAAAACTGCAACCAGAGTCTATGTCAATCTGGCTCAGCCTGATCTGGCAGAAAAAGTAGCTTCTCAAAATGTAGATGGGATTGGACTTCTCAGAGCCGAATTTATCATGGCCAATATCGGCACCCACCCCAAAAAACTTATCCATGAAGGGAAAAAAGACGTTTTTGTCAAAACACTGTCTGACGCTCTGGAAAAATTTTGCATTGCTTTCAACCCGCGTCCGGTTGTCTATCGAGCTTCAGACTTTAAGACCAATGAGTATCGAGGCTTGGTCGGCGGCAAAGAATTTGAGCCAATTGAACCAAATCCGATGCTCGGATATCGAGGCGCTTTTCGCTATATCCATGACCCTGAGGTTTTCCAACTCGAACTTGACGCAATTAAATATATTCGCAACAAGAAAAACCTTAAAAACCTCTCGTTGATGATCCCGTTTGTTCGTACGGTCAAAGAATTGGTAGAAGTAAAAAAGATTTTAAGTAAAAATGACCTTCATCGCTCTCCTACTTTTAAACTCTGGATGATGGTCGAAATTCCTTCCAACGTTATTCTCTTGGACAAATTTATTGAGGAAGGAATTGACGGCATTTCAATTGGTTCCAACGATCTGACCATGCTGATCTTGGGAACTGATAGAGACAATAGTGAAGTAGCCTCAGAGTATGACGAGCAAAACGAAGCAGTGCTGTGGGCACTAGAGCACGCTATCAAGACAGCTCATAAGCATCATATCACTGCCTCTATATGCGGTCAGGCACCGTCACTTTATCCACAGCTTGTTGAAAAACTTGTCGAGTGGGGCGTGACCAGTGTGTCTGTTTCACCTGATGTGATTGATTCG
>DASZRR010000032.1:0-11022 GCA_035549055.1 Patescibacteria group bacterium
ATTTTTGGGTGTCATGAGTCTTTTTGCACTAGGCAATCTGATTTTACGAGAGACGCGGACTGAACTCAAGCGGACGTACAATGCTCCAGTTATCTTTGTCCTGCTCGCCTTTTTTGCCACCCTGACTGGCATTGCGGGTAATATTCGGATTGATCCCAATAATTTGTTGTATTTTGCTATTTATTTCGTCCCTGCCATTCTGATCGTTCTGGCAATTGTTTATCAGGACTTCAACATGAAAATTCTCATGCGATTGTCCAGGCCAGTTCCGTCATTGCATAATTTTCTCCAGCGACAGTTTGAGGATTTGACGAGTAATACTCTCGTTGCTTTTGTCAATCATGTCAACAGACTGCATCCGTTGTTGCAATATATCAATAGTAACGAGACGGCCTGGAATATCATCCTGATTCATTGTGCCAATCATGACAACAAAGATGATCGGGATCGCTTTCATGAGATCAAAGAAGCGATTCCGTATCTTCAGAAATCAGGAGCTTTCCCTCATTTCAAGATACATCCTGTCTACAAGACATTTCCCTTTGGGCCAGAGGCGATTAAAGAAATCACCAAAGAATACAAAGTTCGTCCCAATCGCATTCTCATTGGTGCAATCCACAAATTCCACGCCTTTGATTATGACGAATTGGGTGGAGTCCGCATCGTCTTTTAAGTTTCTTAGGTTTAACCTTAGCCGATTATTTGTTACAATTACGGTCATTGGAGAGGTCGTACCACAAGGGTACTATTCTCCAGATTGGATAAAAAGAGGTCGCCCCGTAAAGGGACTACTCACAATTTAGAATTGACTTAATAATCAAGGAGAGGTCGCATAGTGGTCGAGTGCAGAGGTTTACTAAACCTCCGAGTCGCAAGATTCCGCGAGTTCGAATCTCGCCCTCTCCGCCCATTTGGCAAGCTCAGGACCTCGATCTTTTTCTTTAATGTATGTTGCTTCTGGCGAGATGAGAAGTTTATGGTGAGCAAGGTCGAACCAAATCTCGCTCTCTCCGCAGCTATATTTACTTTTATCCGCCTATCTTCCATACTAAATAAAGTATGGATCAGCCAATCAAAAATTTCTTCTCGCATGCTTTGACTTGGGTAGTTATCAGCAGTTTCAGTTTTGCGATCGAAGCGATAGTTCTCGTCCATGGAGATAAGGAATTTACCTATCGTTGGTTTGAGTTGTTACTTTATCTTCTGAGCATTGCTATCCCAGTAGTTTTTTTCATTTTCCAGACTATCAAAAGCCATCACCTGCAGAGAGCTATTCACGAGCGCAATCTGTTATTGTTTACGACCTTAACAGTAATTGCGGAAGTAGTTTGTTTTTTTTCTCTTTCCACCTATCCGCTCGTTAGTCTGGGAGACGAAGTTCGGGATGGAGGAATGGATGTCGTCAAAATTGCGACAGGTCAGCTCACCAACGTTTTTGATTACGGGCGCTATGATGCTCATGGTTTGATTATTCCAACACTTGGTGTGCCATTCTATTTTCTTTTTGGTCATACGGTTGGGACTTTCAGAATCTATGCGGCTGTGCTTTCGGTACTTGATATCATCATCCTCTTTTTTCTCCTACGGAGATATGTCGATAGTTTATTATCGTTTCTCGGGAGCATAACGTTACTATCATTCCCATTACATCTTTTTTTCAGCAGGACCCAAGTGGTAGTTATATGGAATAGTCTATGGACATCAGTCTTGCTATTAGTTTTCTCGCTATTTTTAGACAAAAGAAGAGTAATTGATTATATTACTTTAGGGACTCTTCTTGGCTTTGCCTCGACATTCCATGCGGGTGTTAGAGTAGTTGCGATTTTGCTATTACTCATCGTACTGATGTACGAAGTAATTGATTGCATGAGGTATGATAAAGCTGGTCAGGATATCCTCATACGGCTAGGAAAGTCCATATTACTACTTATTTTTGCTGTGATTGGTTTTGGTCCAAAATTACTTTTCACCACGCCACAAATTTTCTTCCACACCACCAGACTACAGTTGGCCAAAGACAATGTGCAGGGATTTTTTGCTATTTATAGTCAGCTTGAACATAATTACCTGAAGTCATTGATGGGGTGGTTTTACGAATCAGTCAAATATTTTTATCCAGACGCCCAACCGCTATTAGCTCCAGTGCTGGCTATATTTTTTATCCTGGGAATTGGCTCTGCAATCTTCCTTGAAAAAAAACGATTTACAACGTCATTGTTACTCCTCGCGTTACTCATTCCCTTTTTTAGTAGTGCTATTACGGAAGCTATCAATGCCGATCATCGACTGAGTGTATTGCTGCCGATAGGGGCAATTTTTATCACCTTAGGAATTTCATATCTAGCCAAAGGAATAAAGAATTACAACATACGAGTGGGATTTTATTTGGTGGTTATGGTGTATCTTTTTATGCAGATCGGGCATTTTTTTCTGACCTACCCAGTCAATAAAGACGTTCCTACGCGTGACTTCCTGTCTATGGATGTGATTTCAATGCTAGCTCATCAGACTAGTCCTAGTTCTGCGCCGAGGGATATTTGTATTACGACATCGGTTGATAATGCGCAGGAATTTACTTTGTTACAATACAAAGAACAATACCAATACTTTTTGCCACAAGATCAAGTGACCTGGAGGGGAAGTGACAAATATGCGGATTCAGAAGCAGTAATTGCTCAAGGTAGTTGTACTATACCTCCAGCCGACGAGCAACAAACTAAAGTTTTTTCTTGCTCCAAATCAGCAATTTTTTGTCCTTATAGAACAGCAAGTGCTATAGTATTGATCACGAGTTCGGGGAACTAAGTTCTGGTATACTCGTCTTCTGTATGTCTGCCCGTATTGGCATTACATTGAGTACGCCTCACCTAGAACATCTGAAGATTCCATTGCATGAGGCTCTTTCCTCAGCTTTCTCATTTAATTTTTCTCATATTCGCTTAGGTGCATATTGGAGTCATATTGAAAAGAGATCCGGTGACTATGATTTTTCAGAACTGACGCAGGTTTTACAACTCTGTGAAGAACAAAAACAAAAGATTGTCATGACGGTGGGTGCCAAAGCTCCACGCTGGCCAGAATTTTACTGGCCACCATTTGTGACCAAAGATCTAGTCAATTCTCAAACGCAAGAACAGTTGTTTTCCTTCATAAGAGAAACTATTATGACTCTCCAAGGGTTTAACTGTATTACCCATTGGCAGGTAGAGAATGAACCGCTTGATCCGAGTGGCCCTGAACAGTTGGCAATCTCTGCTGAGTTGCTTCAGCGAGAAATTGAGCTGGTGCGAAGCTTAGACTCTCGCCCAATTATGGTGAATGTATGGGGGAATGATATGCTTCAGAGAAATCTTTTGCCAGTAGCTGAAGAATTGGCTGATATAGTTGGGCTTGATATCTACTACAAACAATTCATGCAACAAGTCATGCAAAGATCATATTACTTGGGTCCACGTCATACAGAAAAAATGTTGAAAAATACATTGAGTCATTGCGCAAAGCCGATTTGGATTGCAGAACTGCAAGCAGAACCATGGGAGAAAAATGAGACAGATTATCTTTCAGATAATCCCGGTAGCATGCATCCTCTTTTCTTAAGAAAGAATATCGTCAAAGCTCAAAGATTGCCTATTCAAGAAATTTTATTATGGGGATTTGAATACTGGCTCTATCGGGTAAATAAGCATGACAGAACTTATGTAGAGCTCGTCAAGGAAGTAGTGGCCCGCTATAATACATAGCATATGGAAATTGTCGATATCGTTGATGCAACGGGAAATGTTTTGTCGTCAGTTCGTAAAGATGAGGCGCATCAGAAAGGCTTGCTCCATAAATGTGTGATCGCAGCACTTCGGGATTCCTCAGACAAATTCATGCTTATTCGTCCACCAGTTCACAAGCAAGATGCCGGACAGTATGTTTTCCCGGTTGGCGGGCATGTTTCGTCTGGAGAAAGTGAAGGGAATGCCTTAAAACGGGAAGTAGAGGAGGAGATCGGGATTACAAAGTTTGAGCAGAAAAGAATGGGGCAGGCGATTTTTGATCGCCACATCCTTGGTCGCCACGAAAATCATCTTTTTGTTTTGTTTGAAATCCTTTCAGACCAGAAGCCAACTTCGGGGCCGGAACTTGAGACGATGCATTGGTTCTCACCGGAGCGTTTGCAGGAGGAAATTAAACAAAATCCCCCTGATTTTGGCGATGCTTTCTATTTCGTCGCAGAGAGATTTTATCCAGAACTGTTGAAATAAATTAGAAGATTTGTTTTTTCTTACGATCTCGATTTTCAAGTTGGTCTTCAAAGTTAGTTAAAATTGGCCTTCTAGGTTGAATTGGTGTTTGTGATTCTTCAGGAGTTTTTGACTCAGCCCAAGGCTTCCAGTCTGTTTCAGCCGTGTTATCTTTTTGAGAACTCACAGGAGTACTTCCGTTGGTGTGAAACGCCGCTTTTCCCCCATAGTCGAGCAATCCTTCTTTCAGTTCTTCATCAAGAGGTCTTTCCCTGTTCTCCCTAAGTTTCGCAGCTGTTGCTTTATCAGCTTTCTCGTGTCCACGTGTCTTGGGCTGGTCTGTTTTTTTGCGATCGACAATTCCTCCGCCACCACCGCGCTGGACAAAATCATAGGTAGCTTTTTGTCGATCACCTTTAGGCCGGATGGGGTATGACTCAATCCCAGAAGTGCCGTCTGCCATAGAACTAGCATAAGAAGTCTAGTCCGAATTGTCAACGTGAAAAAGAGATGCCAAGAATCGCTTTGCTGACTTCATCAACCAACCCCTCAAAAAATGGGTCGGGGACGATATAGTCGGGAGTTGGATTCTCCACCAGACTCGCCAAGCGTTTGGCAGCAGCTTCTTTCATGGCATGTGTTACCGTCGTCAATCTTCCATCAACAACTGCTTTAAAAATAGCCGGAAAAGCGAGAAGATTGTTGATTTGATTGGGGAAATCACTTCTGCCTGTTGCTACGATGTACGCTCCTGCTGCTTTGGCTTCCTCTGGCATAATTTCAGGGGTGGGGTTGGCCATGGCAAAAACAATTGGCTTGTCAGCCATCACCCTGATTGCTTGGGGAGTGATGTTGCCAGGGCCCGAGACCCCAATCAGGACGTCTGCTCCTTTGGCGACTGCTTCGAGATCTCCTTTGAGCTTGTTCTGATTCGATAGTCCTGCAATAGCTTGCTTGTAAATATTCATATTTTCCCGTCCAGTGTAAAGTGCCCCTTTGCTATCAACGACAATCACATCTTTGACACTGCTACTGCCAGGAAGTCTTTGACAGGAATCTTCGCTACAGTTAAGGCCCAAAAGCATGCGCGAGACAGCCAGCCCTGCGGCTCCTGCGCCGACGATGACGACTTTGAGGGATTCGAAAGGTTTGCCGACGACTTTGGCTGCATTGTGGAGTGCCGCGGTCACGACGATGGCGGTGCCGTGCTGGTCGTCATGAAAGACAGGAATGCCGATGTCCTGGAGAGACTCTTCAATCTGAAAACACGCAGGCGCTGCGATATCTTCCAGATTTACTCCCGCAAAAGATGGGGCTAAATTTTTGACAATTTCTATAATTTTGGCAGGATCATGTGTGTCAAGAACCAGAGGTACAGAGTCGACATTGGCAAAACGTTTCAGGAGCAGTGATTTTCCCTCCATGACAGGCAGCGCGCCTTCAGGGCCAATGTTTCCTAGTCCCAAGACGGCCGAGCCGTCCGAGATGACTGCGACAGTTCGCCCGCGCCAGGTGAGATCAAATGAAAGTTCGGGTTTTTCTGCTACCGCACTTGCAACAGCAGCTACGCCTGGAGTATAGGCGAGTGAGAGGTCGTCGCGATTTTGGATATCGACAAGTGAGACAGTCGCGAGTTTGCCTTGATGTTTTTTGTGTAGGTCGATGGCTCGTTGCTTGATTTGATCCATACTGCTCTGTCTCAGTTATACTACAGCCATAGTCAAATCGCAACGTTACTAATATAAGATATGATCAGTTTTAATATATAGAGATATAGTTATCCACTTGACAAATAGGATCATATTTAGTATTTTGACATTCCTAATGACAAATCATGAATCCGGAGCAAGTATAGGTGTAGCAATGACATCTCCTGCAAGAGAAGTGCCCTCATCTGCTGTCGTCAGTCCAGATAGCTACGAAGAAGCGATGCAAAGAGTGATGAGAGATACAGGTCAGAGGCTCGCTCAGCAGGTCGGCGAGAGAGGAGATTTTCCTCCTATTCATGTCTTTCAACACAATCACGAGACGGGGGCAGTAACCCCGGTTCCTGATTTTAGAGCAGTCGTTGTTCCTTTTACTACTTCTCATGATATGCACGCTGAAGCCTATCTCTTACCCGACGGTGAAATCAAGGTGATAGATAAGTATGAGGGAGGGTCAGATAAAAATTGGGATCATAGCCGTGACGTTTTGCTTGAGGATTTTCCGCGTGTGTACCAGTCCCTTACAGAGGGTATCCAAGCAGTTGAAGGCATGCAAAAAGCGAGAGGGAAAATGGTGACTATCTTGAGCCGTCGGCCGGAAGATGTCGGGCCAGAGTCCTAAATTTCTCCTTTCATAATTCTTACCTCTTTTTGATTTTCTTCTCAACCACGTAGTCTACGCTAGCAGTAATTATGGCGCGATATGGTAAAAAGACCCAGGAAAAAGTTGGCAAAGCCATGCATGAGATGAAAGAAGGTAAGCTCAAGAATGGCAAAAGTGGTAAGACAGTCCACAGCCGTAAACAAGCAATTGCCATTGGCCTCTCAGAAGCGAGAGAAGAAGGGGATAAAGTCCCTCCGAAAAAAAGTTGACAGTATGCCCTTTTCACTCGATTTGCTAGAGATTTTAGCAAAATTGAGCTTAGAGCATTGTACACATCGCAAATTGCATATAAGGTGTATAGATAACACGTGGAAAGTAGTCCTGGTTTTCTAACTTCCAGGTGCTATGCTAGCTGAAATACTTTTCGTCCAGTTCCTGCTGGCGCTTATTGTCTTGGCTTTCTAGTTTTTGGTACCGAGACGAGGAAGATTCTTCCTCACTCTCGTTTTTTCTTTGTATTTTTGCTATAGTACCCCCCAAGGGGACGAGCTATACAGTAGCAACGTGCCTTTGACCATGAAATATATCGGTTTTGTCGTTCTCATTATTATCCTTTTTGCTTCTCTTTTCAAACTTTTTGGAGCTGATCTGACCAACAATGTCACAGCGGTTGCTTTGATGGTCTTACTCCTGTCTGTTTTTTCAGACCTCAAAGAGTTCAACTTCTGGGGACTGACGGGTACGCGAGATCTCAAAGAGAATTTGCAAAACCTCCAAGGCAAGCCTGCGCTCAAGACTGATAATCTCCCCAAAGTCTCCAAAGCCAAAGTCCAGCAAGCACAAATGAATACTGAGGTCGTGAGCCAGTCAGGCTCGAGCAAAAGCAATTTTTTGGAACTTTTTTTCGAGATCGAAAAGCTCTTACGCACAGTTGCTTCTGTGGTCAAAGGCTCCACCATATCTGCTTCTATGAATTTGAATGATTTGGCAGTTTTTCTTTCAGACAAGAATATTTTGACAGAAGATGGCGTAAGCATGCTTGGCCACCTCAAAACGCTTCGTGACCAGATTGTCGCAGGTGATGAGAAATTGGCCGATGATGTCGTCACTACAGGTATCACCATTGCCAATGAATTATATGCAGATCTTAAGACTTGGATCCAGCACCCACAGAAAGCTTGATTGTATGCGTAAAAAGAGCTATTGTTGACTCATATGGACGATACGAACGAGCTTTTTTCTCCTGAGGATCTCCAGAAAATCTTAGATAGTACTCTTTTGCCAGATGAGGTTTTGTATTTGATGTTGGGTTCATCATTAGATGAAGGGCTATTGCCAAATATTCTGTCTGATGAGGATCCGATGCAGGAAGGCGAGGATTTTTTTGACGCCTTTACAGTCGAACTCTACAATTTTTTATGCGATCCAGAGCGTAATTCACCCAAAGAATGGGTGAAAGAGGCGATGGAGGGCGATATCCGAGAAATTGCTGTGTATATTTTGACGATTGCTTTGAGCACTTTTAACCTTGGGCTCGGCATTGCTATCCCGCTGACTGCTCTTTTTGCCAAAAGAAAGATAAAGGATTTTTGTCACGTCAAACCGCCAACGCCAACTAAGACCGTGCAGGAGTTCTTGACAGGGGATGAATAAGAGGGTGTAGGTTGAACAATAGGAGGTGATAACCTATCCAGTAGCTAAATTTTCAGACGTATAGGTTATAAAGAAGTAACCGCGGGCATTGCTTTTACGACAAAGCGGTGGAGTCCAGCAAAGCCATATGGTGTATAAAGTGTCAAAGTTTCTTTATCAGTGGGGCCGATGACTTGCGTCTCAGTCGGCAGAACAACCTCAAGATCACTTACATAGTAGGTGAGTGTGTCTCCGTTTTTCATATCTACAAGTATCTCATCGCCTTTCTGCAAACTGGTCAAAAGGCCAAACTCTGAGAGAGTATTACTGGCGTACAAGACTACATTACTCTTTTCTCCCGGTTGGGCTGAGGAAGAGAGATGGGAAGCAGTATGAGGAGTATAGCCCCAAAGGCCTTGAGCGACACTCGCTTCTTCAATAGGAAGTCCTACTTCAAGAGATGGAATATAGATAAAGGTCGCGACAGGCTGATCTTGGGTCTTTTTTGCAGCACGAGATGAAGTTCGTGCAGAAGTATTTGCATAGGCCAAAAAAGAATAAGTAGTTGATTCATAGAGAAGGCGTGCTGCGACACACAATGCCAATACAAGACTACTCGCAAGCATTATTTTGCCTGGGGACAGGGAAGTATTTACTTGTCGATTTGTGGGTGATCGCATAGCTAAAATAGGCCTGTAGTATACAGCAATTAAAGCTATAAGTCAAATTGTTGTTGGTAGCAGGAGAGCTAGCTACGCTAGCTCTCCTGTCCATATTTTTCTTAATGGAAAGTGCTAGTCGTTTTTGTGACTATGTTCACCCCCTTCACGTCGCTCTTCTTCGGTAAGCTGGTGAGCGTGTCCGCTCTCTTGTGCAGCCTTACCACCCTTCTGACCTAATTTAGAATAGTCAGTGCCCTGGTCGCGACGAGTATCTCCACCTTTTTGAGCGATATCATGTTGTTGATCCTCGTCCATAGATGCAAATCCTCGATTTGTTGTATCTGCCATCTGTCTTTCACCTCCTCTCATGGAAATGAGTTTAAATGGGTGGGATGAGATGTATGTGAAAAGGAGGTAAGTAAGGTGTTAAAAGAACCGGGTCTACATGTGGGTACTTGGTTAATTTGGGTATTTGCGCAGTAACTCGATAACAGCAAATTCTGTGGGTTTGAGAAAATTTTCTTTTTGCGGCTTGGAGCGATATTCTCTGATATGAGGGACAAGGATATCTTTTTCATAGGTGCGGAAAATAGTTGGGTGGATATAGTAAGAGCGACAGACGGTGGGCGTATTGCCCAAATTTTTGGAGACTTTTTTGCAGGTTTGTCTGATGTTTTGTTTTTTCTCTTCCTGGGTTTTGGGCTGATCCATCTGACAAAGATAGTTGGCAGAGAGCATTGTCCCGCCCCAGGTACGGAAATCTTTGGCTGTGACCTGCTCTCCTGTGACTGATTGCAGGTACTCATTGACCTCTTCAGAATCAACGGTGTGACGCTCACGATTTTCGTCCAAATATTGAAAAACTTCATAGCCGGGCAGTTCAATGCACTTTCTAATTGTTTTGACGACAGTAGGGTTAGTAATATCTTTTTCGTGTTCTACTCCAGATTTGCCCTTAAAGCTGAATTTGATGCGGTCGCCATCGACATCGACGTGTTTGTTCCGCAGTGTTGTCAGGCCAAAAGATTGATTTTCTTTGGCATACTCCTCGTTGCCAATGCGGATAAAGGTATGCTCCAAAAGCCATACGACTGTGGCGATGACCCGTTGTTGTGTGAGACCACGGCTTACCATATCACGTTCAACCTGCTCTCGGATGCGGGGAAGATGCTGCCCAAAAAATTCGACGCGGTCAAATTTGGCTTCTTGGCAGATCTGCTCCCATTTTTTGTGGTAGAGATACTGTTTGCGCCCTTTCTGATCGATGCCTGTGGCTTGGAGATGAGTGTTGGCGTAGGGTGAGATCCAGACGTCAGTCCAGGCTGGCGGGATGACGAGGTCTTTGATACGATTGAGACTTATAGCGTCGTTGATTGTTTTGCCTTCGGGAGTTTTGTAAAGAGGTTTGGCTTTGCTGCCTTCGCGATGGATACCAGGAATTGAGTCGGTAGTATATCTCAGATCAAGCTTTTCGGCTTTTTCCAAGACCTCCTCGGGAACGTGGGAATTATTATCTGGCATAGAAAATGAATGATGAGTTAAGTATACACTTTTTGAGCAAAGAGCAAAGAGGAGTTTGAGGGGGTGAGAGAACGGCTCCCCGGGCGATGTGCCCGGGAAGCCGTGTTGTTTTTGTGCTTGCTTGCCAGCCAACTGAGGCTATGGTAGGCCTCATGCTTCGACAAACCTGCCTGCTTGTTCTGGAGACGTTCGGTCGTTCTCTGCTACTCCGACCCGTGTCGGAGATCATGCCAAATGCTGTCCGCGTATTCAGCGGGCAGCTCAACGAGCGCCGAGAAGAAGGTTCCCTTACCGATCAGGTCAAGTGATTTCGCGAACTTGCGAACGCTCATCATCTGTCCAGCCAGTTGGGGCGACCATCCCTTGATTACGAGTCCCAGCTTGATGGGAGCGCCGCCGATCCTGCGTGGATTGGCGTAGCCATATCCCGCTTCGATGTGGGGACCATCAGCCAGCTTCTCGTGTCCAGGTTTCTCGACGGATGCCCGGGTGGCGCGGGTCATCGTCCGAACTTCGTCTTCTGAGGGGAAGTACTCTTCCTCCTCGATTTGAATCATCCACTCCGTCGGCGACCGACGCAAGGTCACGCGGCAGGTACCGCAATAACCTTCGCCGCGGTCGTGCTCGAAGAGCTTAAAGGTGCGGTAGGATTTTCTATCCTCAGGCCT
>DASZRR010000033.1:0-2831 GCA_035549055.1 Patescibacteria group bacterium
CCGCATCCAAGGTGGAAAAAGGAAATGAAGCTGGCATTGTTATCACGCCTATGCTTGACTTTCAGGTTGGGGATGTGGTACTATCCCATGAATAATATAGGATACTATGGACAATAATGCTCTTCAGAAAATCCGTGAAACCCTCACAAATAGCCAAAATGTCACCTTCGTGGTGAGCAAAAATCCCACGCTTGACCAAATGGCGGCATGTCTCTCACTTGCTCTCTCTCTAGAGGCGCAAGGTAAAAAAGTGGCTGTTCTCTCTCCAACTGAGCCAATTGTGGAAATTTCTTCACTTGTTGGTATAGACAGAGTTAGAACATCAAACGAAGGCTCTGGAGGAGACTTAGTGGTCTCTTTCCCGTATCGTGAAGGCGAAATTGAGAAGGTTTCCTATACAATTGACGATGGTGCTCTCAATATTGTTGTTAAAGCTGGGGAAGCGGGACTTACTTTTAGCGAAAAAGACGTCACCTTCAAGCGTAGCTCAGGCAAGCCAGACCTCATAGTGAGTGTCGGCGTAACAAGACTAAATGAGGTTGAGGCATTTTTTACTCCTGAGGATCTAGATCAGGTGACAGTTATTAATATCGATAATACGAATGAAAATGAGGGATATGGTGCTATGGTTTTGGTTTCAGCAAAGTTCTCATCTCTTTCAGAACAAGTTGCTGATTTACTCCTTAACTTAGGCTTTGATATCGATATTGATGCAGCCCAGAATATGCTTTCAGGTATCACTGCAGCGACCGATAACTTCCAAAAACCTAATACTTCCTACCTTGCCTTTGAAATAGCCGCTATTCTTATGAAACGTGGTGCAAATCGAGGGCGTGAAACTGCTCCTCGTCGTCAGCCCTTGCCGTCTTCGCAGATGGGGCCACAGCTGAATCGTTCTCAACATCAACCAAATCAGCCGCAACAGCAGCAAAATCGTCGAGAAGATAGACAGGATCGTCGTGATGCAATTCGTGATGCGCTTCGTACCCAAACTCAGATGCGTCATGATACACCTCGCCCAGATCAATCTCGTGATGATCGGCCAGCGGCTGCTCCTCAGGCGCCCCAGAACAAAAATTCTGAGCAAAAGCCGCCATCTGATTGGCTAACTCCCAAAGTCTATAAAGGCTCCACCAATGTTTAAACATTGCGGGTTAGAACGAAACTTGCTATAATACACTCCTATGCCACTGTCAACCACGCAGAAACAAGATATTATTAAACAATTTCAAACAGTTGATGGAGATACCGGTAGTCCTGAAGTACAGATTGCTCTCCTGACACATAGAATTAATCGTTTGGCAGAACACCTCAAAGACCATGGGCACGATGTCCATAGTCGTCGAGGGCTCTTGTCGATGATTGCCAAGAGACGACGCCTCCTTAACTTTCTCGTTAAGGTTGATAAGGCGCGTTCTTCTGATATTAGGAAAAAGATAGGACTGAAAGACTAAATGCAAAAAACCTCTGTTACACTTGATTTCGCAGGAAAGCCATTGACATTCTCAACTGGCCATCTTGCCCCTCAAGCAACATCATCAATTCTTGCCCAATTAGGCGACACTGTCGTTTTGGTAACAGTTGTTGCGGGTAAAGAGCGTGAGGATATTGATTATTTCCCTTTGAGCGTTGAATATACAGAAAAACTTTACGCTGGAGGCCGTATCAAAGGCAGTCGTTGGGTCAAAAGAGAGGGTCGTCCTACAGATGAAGCAATTCTTATCGCCCGCCTGATCGACCGCTCGATTCGTCCTCTTTTCCCTAAAGAATACAAAAAAGAAGTGCAAGTTGTCGTCACAGTTCTCTCAGTTGACGGAGAACATGAGCCGGATATGTTGGCGTTGAATGCCGTTTCAGCTGCGTTGGCGATTTCGCCAATTCCCTGGAAAGGCCCAATTGGTGCTATTCGTATGGGAGCAGTCAAAGATCCTGAGAATAGTAAGACAGCCCTTGTTTTTAATCCAACAGTCACCGAAGGACTGACATCAGAACTTGATTTAGTTGTCTCTCAGTCAAAAGACCTGACTGTCATGCTTGAAGCAGGCGCGCTGCAGGTTCCTGAAGCAGTTGTAGAGGAGGCAATCGTCTCGGCTCACACAGAGACGCAAAAGGTGATTGCTTTTATTGAAGACTTAGTCCAAAAAATTGGACTTACCAAAGATGAAGTAGTTGTTAATCCCTTGCTTAATGAGGCAGTTGCTTTTATCGAGAAAGGATACAAAAAAGAAGTTGGAGACCTCATTGAAGGGAGAGCTAATAAAGAAGGAAGTGGTTCAGAAACAGATGAACTTCTGGCCAAAATCCATGAGCAACTTAAGGTGGATGAACCTGAGACACAAATTGATAAGAAGGTTCTCGCCAAAGCATTGGAGAAAGTCATGTTTTCTATCATCAGGGCCAACGCTCTGTCTGCCAAGAAGCTGCGACCAGATGGACGTAAGATTGATGAAATCCGTCCTCTGAATGTTGAGGTGAGTGTCCTTCCTCGTACACACGGATCCGCTATTTTTGAACGAGGACTTACCCAGGCTCTTTCAATTGTTACCTTGGGATCTCCCCGCATGGAGCAGTTGATTGAATCAGCAGAGGGTGAAGAGTCTAAGCGTTATATTCATCATTACTCAGGACCACCTTATTCAGTTGGTGAAGCAGGTCGTATTGGGACGCCATCCCGTCGTGAGATCGGCCATGGAGCATTGGCAGAGCGGGCGCTGCAGGCTGTTATTCCACCTCAGGAGAAGTTCCCTTATACCATTCGTGTTGTATCAGAAGTTTTGTCTCAGAATGGCTCAAGCTCTATGGCTTCGACCTGTGGCTCAACGCTGGCTTTG
>DASZRR010000034.1:0-5649 GCA_035549055.1 Patescibacteria group bacterium
GACACTTACTCGGTATTGGAGAAGTAGAGGATCTTTTTGAGGGAGTTGCTAGAGGTATAGATTTTTTTGATTGCGTCGCGCCAACGAGACGGGGAAGACATGGGAATTTGTATATCTCTCCCACTGCAGGGGGTAAAAAACAAAATAATTTTACCATGCAGATCACCAACGCTCAGTATACGCTGGATACTCAGCCTATCGATCCAGAGTGTGAGTGTTTTACCTGTCGAAATTACACAAGGGCT
The DNA here is from genome assembly GCA_035549055.1 of Patescibacteria group bacterium. Lineage (GTDB taxonomy): Bacteria > Patescibacteriota > Microgenomatia > Levybacterales > UBA12049 > JACROF01. The sequence continues at coordinate 246 of DASZRR010000034.1, forward strand.
TATTTGCGACATCTTTTCGTTGCCGATGAACTTCTCGCTCAGCGCCTGGGCTCAATCCATAATGTCTATTTCATCGTCAATCTCGTCAAACACATCCGCGAAGCGATTTTGGAGGGCTCATTTGACGACATGAAAGCTCACTGGCTGGCTTGATTTGACAAGCCAATACATTGTAGTATAATGAATAAAGCGTTGATCCGGAATTTTGGAACCGGTGAGCTAAAGCAAAATACATCACGTCAAACGTGATTGGAATAATGCACTGAGGCGAAACAGGATAAGAGTCAGCAACGTGAATTGCTTCGGCAAACTCAGCACAAGTTGAGTTCAGAGAAGATTACGCACGTCAAGAAATAAGTCCGCCAGCTGGCGGAAGATCAAGGTGGCACCGCCTCGACTTGAAGGCCCTTGAAGATTACTCACGATTGTGGGTTGTCTCCAAGGGCTTTTTTAGTATGAAAGAAAGATTGCCAAAAATAACCATTGGTCAAAAACCTATTTACAAGAAGATAGCTGAGGATGTTGATCTCTTTAGTCTTTTTCAGTCTATAGAGGAAGTTCATAACAATTGTTTTATTTTTGAGTCGTTAGGGGATGAGGGAGATTTCTCCCGTTATTCTGTCATTGGTTTTGCTCCGGAGATGATCATCTCTGCGCATGAGCGAACACTCACTATTGATGGAGTTGCGTATCATGTCGAGAATCCTTATCAATCTCTTGAGGAAATGATGCCCCAAGCAACGATTGCGCGAAATTACGCTGGTGGGCTGGTGGGTTACGTAGGCTATGATGCAGTTAATTACTTCGAGTCCAGTCTTAGGGTAAAAATTCATCCTGACTTTCCCCAATTTATGTTTGGCGTCTATACAGATGGGGTGGTTTTGGATAAATTAACCAATGAATTATTTTATTTTTACTATACGTGTGATCGCAGTCATCTTCTGGATTTAAAAATCGGCGCTCATAAAGTAGGCCAGTTATCGATTTCCTCTAGTGGTGACAGTAGTGATCAACAAGAACACGCAGAAGCGGTTGCGTATGTCCAGGAAGAAATAAGAAAAGGAAATACTTTTCAGTGTGAGGTAGGATTTAAAAGTAAGTATAAGATTAGAGGCGATACGGTAGCTATTTATGAGAAATTACGAGAGGTTAACCCTTCACCTTTTATGTATTTTCTCAAGTTTGGCGACAAGAAAATTATTGGTGCCAGCCCAGAGCTTCTATTTAGCCTGCGAGATGGCGAGATGGAGACACGTCCTCTGGCTGGGACTGTTAAACGGGGTAAAACAATGATTGAGGATCGTCAGCTCGCCAGAACCCTCCTGAATAACCCTAAGGAAATTGCCGAACATACCATGCTTGTGGATCTGCATAGAAATGACATTGGGAGAGTTGCACAATTTGGTACGGTCAAAGTACGCGATCTGATGAGCATTAAAAAATTTAGTCATGTCCAGCATATCTCAAGTACAATTACCGGTTTTATCAAGCCCACAGAGACTATGTTTTCAGGACTAGCGAGCAACTTCCCGGCTGGGACATTGTCTGGTGCGCCAAAGATCGAGTCGATGAAGATTATTGAAAGGCTTGAAAAAGAAGCCAGAGGGCCTTATGGTGGCGCGGTTGGGCAATTTGGCTTTAATGGAGATTGTACCTTTGCAATTGCCATCAGGACACTTTTTCTCGCAGGAGAGTCTGCTTTTACTCAGACCTCAGGAGGAATTGTGCTGGACTCGACTCCTGAGGGTGAATATCAAGAGATTCAGAGGAAACTAGCGGCTATGAAGAAAGTGCTTAGTCTATGAAAATTTGTATCATTGATAATTATGACTCATTTACCTACAACCTCTACCAATATGTGGGAGAAATACTGGTAAGAACTGGTAACCCATTTACCCTTGATGTCATTCGAAATAATGAACTCACAATGAGTGAAATAAAGAAAAAAAACTACGATCGCATCATTATCTCACCTGGTCCAGGTGATCCAAGCGATAGAGCATATTTTGGTATCTGTTCTGATGTTCTCTTGGAACTGGGGAAAACAATACCAGTTTTGGGAGTTTGTCTGGGAATGCAGGGGTTGGCGTACTATTATGGGGGGAGAGTAGTGCGGGCAAAAACGCCAATGCATGGTAAGACGAGCACCGTTAATCATGATGGTAAAGGTATATTCACTAACTTGCCACAAAAGATCGAAGTTATGCGATATCATTCGCTGGTTGTTGAAAGAGAAAGCCTTCCAAAGGATCTTATTATCACTGCGTTGGCAGATGACACTAAGGAAATTATGGGATTGCGTCATAGATTGTATCCCCTTGAGGGGATTCAATTCCATCCCGAATCTTTTAGGACGGAAGCTGGGAAAATGATGCTGCAAGCATGTATCTTAGGAGGTCAGCATGAGGTTTGAAGTATTGATTAAAAAGGTTCTTCAGGGCGACAATCTTTCTGCAAGGGAGGCTGCTTTTGCGCTTGAAGCGATGATGGATCCCTTTATCTCGCCGGTGAAGTTAGCTGCTTTTTTGACAGCATTGACGAGTAAAGGTGAGACATCAGAAGAAATCTTGGGGTTTATCAACGCTATGCGGAAACATATGCATAACGTTACTGTGTCTACTCAAACGATAGACGTTTGTGGGACTGGGGGAGATGGAAAGGGACTTTTCAATATCTCAACTGTAGTGGCGATCGTTACTGCTGCCTGCGGGGTGCCTGTTGCCAAACACGGCAATCGGGCTGCCAGTAGTATGAGTGGCAGTGCTGATGTCCTTGAAGCACTGGGTGTTAACATCTCTCTAACTCCCCAACAGGCAGAAAAAGTGCTGCAAAAAGTTGGGCTTGTTTTTCTCTTCGCTCCTCTTTTTCATCCGAGTATGAAGCTTGTCGGGCAAGTTCGCCGTGAACTAGGGTTTCCCACAATTTTTAATCTCCTTGGCCCTTTTACTAATCCCGCCAGTGTTAACAGACAGGTCGTAGGAGTTCCAACAAAAAAAATTGCCCTGAAATTACTTCCCGTGGTAAAGAGTTTGTCCTATGCCTCATTAGCCATAGTAGTAAGTAGGGATGGTTTGGATGAGGCGAGTATTTCAGAGTTAACTGATGTATTCTTACTGCGAAATCGACGAACACAACGAATTATTATCAACCCGCGTTCATTAGGGTTGTATCATACCTTTCCTACTTCTCTTAGAGTCAACAATGCACAGGAAAGTGCTGCAATTATTAGTGAAGTTCTTTTAGGTAAAACTGGCCCTGCTCGCGACATTATCGTTCTTAATACGGCACTGGCACTTGTTGTCAGTATGAAAGTAAAGACACTGCGACAAGGCGTGACTCTTGCACAAAATGCACTTGATTCAGGCGCGGCGCAAAAAGTACTAGACGCTTTGAGAGAGGAGACACATCGTTATGCACGCTAAAATCAAAGAGATTCTTCAGTATAAAAAAGCTGAACTTAGGAAACAAAAACAGGAACTACCTCTAGCAACGTTGAAGTTGCATGTAAGACAGAGTAAGGCTGATTTTCTTTCAGCTTTTGATGCATCGAGGGTTGGTTTGATAGCTGAAGTCAAATTTGCGTCCCCAACCCATCCGAATTTAGGAACAAAAACTTGTCTTGAAGATAGGATCATTGCTTATGAAAAGGGTAATGCGGTAGCAATTTCAGTTATTACTGAACCGCATTTCTTTCAGGGAGAGCTAGAGGTTATCAGGCAAGTTAAAAAACTGACGCAGCTTCCTGTTTTACAAAAAGATTTTGTGATTGACGAGTACCAAGTTTATCAAGCCGCCTACCTTGGTGCAGATGCGCTTCTTTTCATTGCGCGAATTGTTTCGCAAGATGACTTAGTAAAACTTATCGATCTGGCTTTAGAGTTAGGTATTGAACCAGTTGTGGAGATCTTTTTAGAAAGAGAGTTAACAAAAGCTCTCACAACCTCAACGAGAGTGATTGCTGTCAATGCCCGTGATTTAGATACATTTCAGATAGATAAGCAACGAGCTACCCAATTACTTACAACAATTCCACAGAACTATCTTAAACTTGGTTTTTCAGGTGTTGAGACGAGAGATGATGTAACTTCTTATCATAAAGCTGGAGCACAGGGCGTGCTGGTAGGGACAGTATTAATGCAGGCAAGTGATCCAGCCAAAAAACTTGCAGAATTACAGCTATGAAACAAGTCAAAGTAAAAATTTGTGGTGTCCAAACAATTGATGCAGCCAGAGTAGTAGTCAGCGCAGGCGCTGATTACTTGGGACTTATTTTCGTGCCAACGTCAAAACGTTTTATTTCTCCAGATCAAGCTAAGAAAATTATTTCTGAGGTCAAGAACGATATTACTATCGTTGGTGTATTTCAGGGTGAAGAACTGGAAAAGGTTCTGAAACTGCGTGAGGAATTACGGTTTGATTACGTTCAATTACATGGAGATGAGAATAGAGATTACATTAAGCAACTAGGGGGTAATATTATTAAGGCGAGACGAGTCACAGCAGAGGATTCGTCTGATGCTATAATCACATCACTTATGCAGTTTAAGACTGAGTTTGCTTTGGTCGATAGAGACCAAGGGGAAAGCGATACATTAGCATCTGTGACCATTGCTCCGGTCGCAAGACGATTGAGATTTTTTTTTGCAGGAGGGTTGACACCTGAAAATGTTGCAGAGAAAGTAAGGGAGGTTAAGCCCTATGCGGTAGATGTCTCAAGTGGTGTTGAGACGATTGGTCAGAAAGATAGGAATAAAATAGAAAAATTTATTCGCCTAGCAAAGGAGGCTACTTATGTCGCATGAAGAGCTAGATTCTGGTTTTGAACCAGCTGGAAAGCCGATAGAATATTCGGATTTAGACGGAGCGCAAATAAAAGGCCCGAATCCGTTGGATGATGTAGTTATCCACTACGAAGAAAGGGTAACCTATGATGGGGTGGAGATGGTTCCTATTAGATCCATTAAGCCTTATCCAACTACCGCAGAACGAGCCACAGAACTAGTCAATCAAGTAGATGCTTTTGTGAGAAGTCTACCGGTAAAAAGGAGCCAATGATGAAAAGCCATTTTGGTAAATATGGGGGACGCTATGTCCCTGAGATGCTTATCCCTGCACTTGAGGAGTTGGAGGAAGCATATGTCAAAGCCAAGAACGATCCCGAGTTCCAGCGTGAATTCCGGTATCATTTAGAGACGTTTTCTGGCAGGCCAACGCCGTTGACCTTTGCCGCCAATCTGACGAAAAAATTAGGCGGAGCCAAGATCTATCTCAAGAACGAAGGCCTTAATATTACCGGTGCGCACAAAATTACCCATTGTATCGGACAGGCATTAGTCGCTAAAAGAATGGGCAAGAAGCATCTCATTGCCGAGACTGGGGCAGGGCAGCATGGCCTGGCGAGTGC
>DASZRR010000035.1:0-2174 GCA_035549055.1 Patescibacteria group bacterium
AAACATTCTTAGCTTCTTTAATATTTCCAAGGCTGGAATAAGCGAAAGCGAGGCGGTTAAGAGTATCAATATCTTCAGGATTTTCTTTAAGAAGTGATTGATTAAGAGAGATGGCGTTGTTCCAGTCTCCCATGAGGGCAGTTTGTATAGCTTGCGCTTTAAGTTGGGTCATGGGGTGCGTCTCAAAAGACAAATATAAGTTGAAATTGTACTTAGTTTATTTGCAAAAGTCAAGTGTGACAGAGTATAATTATGGTCTTAAGACAAAGGAAAAAAAGATGAGTGGACATTCAAAATGGTCAACAATTAAACGTCAAAAAGGAGCTAACGATGCTAAGCGAGGTTTAGCATTTACTAAGCTCTCCAATGCTATTACCATGGCTGTACGCCAAGGTGGGGGAGTCACAGATCCTAATAGCAACTTCAGACTTCGTTTGGCAATTGACGCCGCCCGCGCTGTTAATATGCCAAAAGATACTATTGATAGAGCGGTTCAACGAGCAGTTGGCAAAAACGCGAATGAGATGCAGGAAGTTGTCTACGAAGGTTTTGGTCCAGGGGGGTTCAGTGTGATAATTGAGGCAATCACAGACAACAAACAGCGTACGACACCCGAGATTAAAAGTATTTTTGATAAAAATGGTGGGACAATGGGTGTCGTGGGAAGTGTTAGTTACCAATTTGTGCAGAAAGGGCAGCTTATTGTCAAAAAAGCAGACAAAACGCTCGATGAGATTTTTTTACTTGCCGCTGAAGCAGGGGCAGAGGATGTGGAAGATATTGGTACAGAAGTAATTATCTATACGACTCCCGAGACTCTCCATACCGTCAAGTCTTTTCTTGAAGAACAACATCTTTCGGTAGATTCAGCAGAGATAGTTAATAAGCCTATAGTAATTAAGGATCTGAATGATCATGAAGGACAAAGGGCAATCGATTTTCTTGAGAAATTGGAAGAACATAATGATGTCCAAAAAGTATATGCAAATTTTGCTGTACAGGAAGCATAACAGAGAAGTGTGAACCATGATTTTTCGGAAAAGAAAAATAACTGCTCAGAAGTCAATAACTACCAAAGCTGCAAGAAGAGGGAAGAGGGTCATCACACTTGCACTTGATAAAAGGCAAAAATTTGTTATCGGGGTTCTTGTTTTGTCGATCTTTCTTTTTCTTTCAGAGTTCCAGTTCGGGAAATCGGGGATAGTTATTGCATCATTTTTGGCAATTTTAACAGACGGCATTCTATATCTGGCAATCAAAGAAGACCTCAAGGATAATTTTTCCCTTAGTATTTTTATTTTGCCGTTTTTTTATAGTTTAGCATTTGGTCTTTTTTATTTTCTTATTCCTACGCGTCTATTATTTCGGCTCGCACAAACCACATTATACGCAGTTGGGCTTTATTCATTGTTCTTAAGCGAAAATATTTTTACTGTTTCTTCAATTCGTACTATTGCTCTTCTCTCAGGAGCGCGAATCGTCTCATTCGTACTGACGCTTCTTTCATATTTTTTCCTGACTAATATTATTTACAGTCTTCATCTAACGATTTTCCTCATTATTCCGTTGCTTGTCATCTATACTTTTCCGCTTATCTATCAATCTCTTTGGACATATAATATGCAGAAAACGCAGGGCTTAATGGGAGAGTGGGCGGGAGTATTAACACTCTGTATCGTTGAGACAGCGATTGTCGTCTGGTTTTGGCCCAGCACTCCAACAATCACTTCACTTTTTTTGGCAGGCTTTTTCTATATGTTAGTAGGGCTTTCACACGTCTGGTTTGAAAGAAGACTTTTTAAGAACGTGATGTGGGAATACATGTGGGTGGGCGTAATTGTATTTTTCGTTTTGCTTTTGTTTACGCCGTGGGGTAAATAGGGAGTGGGAGACAGGGAAGATATGTCCTATAATATTAGTGATATAGTTTGATATATTATAAGATGTGACAGAAAGAATTTTCACAAAAAACGACGCAATAGTTTTTTTGAGGCTATTTGAAGCTAGTTCGAGGCTAAAAGGTTATATATACAATTGCATACAATGCCCAGATAGGATACGAGATGCAAAAAATACGAAAACTCATCAAATCTGAGGCCAAAAATTATAAATTAGATTGATTTACCAAGCCAAACCCGTATTTGCAGACGGTCTCCTCTCAGCGGAGGAGGGTG
>DASZRR010000036.1:0-2812 GCA_035549055.1 Patescibacteria group bacterium
GGAACTGTCGAGGAAGGATCTCGTCAAGTAATTATAAAGCCGAAAGATCTTGTTTTTGATACATTAGGTGTCCGCTAACATCAGGTATACTATACGCGTGAAGTCTTTGGATTCTTTCTTTTTTCAAGCTCAGGAGCATCGGGGGAAGCATATGTGTGGGGCGTATCCGTATCAACAGGGTGATTTGCTTTCATTCTTGGTTGCAGTTACCAAAGCCAAAAAGATTCTCGAACTTGGAACTGGAGTTGGTTACTCCTCAGCCGTTATGGCGAGTGTCGATACTGCTATTGAGATTGAGACCATAGACCAAGATAAATCTCACGTCGATTTGGCCAGAAAAAATTGGCAGCAGCTAGGACTTGAGAGGCAAATCACGACATTTGTCGACAAGGCAGAGGTGGTTTTGCCGGAACTGACTGGCCCCTACGACCTCATTTTTTTTGACGGCTACTCCCCTTCTCTGAAATTTATTGTTCAGTTTGGGCGATTGTTGAAAAAAGAGGGTTTGCTCATCACTGCCAATATGTTTCTGAAGGATCAATTAGGGGGGAAATATATGCGAGCACTTCAAAAGACCAGCCGTTGGCAGACTATGAGTGTTGGGGATACTACTGTTGCTCTGAAGTTATTTTAGCAGCCCTTCTCTCCTGGCGACGCTTCTCATAAATAATCAATGCCGTTGCGACACTGACGTTGAGCGATGCCAGCTCATTGTTGATCGGGATGTTGATAAAAATGTCACATTCTTTCTCCAGAGGTTTGCTGATCCCAGCCACTTCTCCACCCAGAAGAAAAGCCACAGGACCTAAAAGGGTGATCTCATCGTAGGATTTGCCCATATTGACCTCGACACCGACGACAGGTATAGCAAAATCTTTAATAATCTTAATTGCCTGGAAAAGTGAGAGCGAAAAAACCGGTACATACGCAGCCCCTCCCTGGGAGACTTTGGCGACAACGGGTGTGACCTCGTGCACTCCATTGGGTGAAAGGACAATTGTATCCACGCCAGCTCCCCAGGCACTTCTGATGACAGCACCTAAGTTCTGCTCATAGTCCATCTGATTGAAAAGAAGGATGAGAGGGTCTTTGCCTGATCGGATTTTATTCTCCAGAACTTCCCGAAGCGAGGTTCCCTCAAATTTTTGCATATAGGCGATGACATTTTGCGTCTCTTCAGAGCCGCTCATGGAGCGGATTTTTTCAGGTGTGACAAATGAGAGCTCAACGTTTTTTTGCCGAGCGAGTTTTACGATATCTTCGATACGCGGATCATTGCGGCTATTTTTGCCAATAAAAATAGTTTGAATTGTTTTGTCTGATTTAAGCGCGTCATGGACCATATTGCGCCCGATGATCATAATTTGACTATCTTTCATATTTTCTCCATTGTATCCCAGTTCGATCTCAAATGCCAAAACTTTGTGGGACTCCTTTCGTTACTGCCTAACAAACTTCACAATTTCTCGCAGGACAAAGTCACGGTTGTTACCAACAATAAGTGTTTGACGTCTTTTTTGACTCAGCGGAATTTGTTGGAGGCCAATCCGCCCTGCATCAGACAGGATTTCCATCGGAAGATATTGGTTGGCTGCATGAAAAATCGGCAAAACCATGACGATAACTCCCTGAGGTCTAAGAATCGCAAAGAACTGTTGAAGGGCTGTCAGATATAAGTCTCTGAGTTCAAGACGTATTTTTTGTATCTCTGGTAGAGACTGTCTTTGTTGGAGATTGGGACCCATATAAGGCTCAGTGACTATGGCGGCAAATTTTTGCTCAGGGAAAGTTTCACTGAGGCTTCTGACATCGACTTTGCTGACTGAAGGCTTATTCTCTAAATTAAATTTGCTTCGTAGCCAATTATTATTGGTTTGACTGTCGGTAACGGCCTTGCCTGAACTATCAGTCCCGGTAATATGCGTAAACCCTAAGAGCATTGCTTCCTGCAGAATAGTGCCGCTGCCACAGAAGGGATCCAAAATCGGATCTTGATGACTAATTTCTGTTAGATTGAGCATCATTCGAGCAATTTTTGGTGGCATAATGCCTGAGTCCATGTCCCGCATTGGCCTTCCATAATCTCGCTGACTGAAGGCTTCAAATTCCTGCACCGCAACTGTTTTGCCTACGAGCAACTCAGTCTTGGTCTGAACAAGTAAGATTTCAGCTCCTGAGGTAAGAAGCTTATTTTTTTCAACTGAAGCACTTGAAAGACTGAGATCTTGATGATTGGGGAATCTCGCCTTAAAACTTTGAAGTTCTAGATGATGTTTGATAAGCTTCAGAAGTCTAGCAATTGTTTGTTTGGTGAAAAATGGAGTTGAGCCTGGGACAGAGTAGTAACTAATGCCAAACGTTACTTTGTCGTTATCGACATGAAGTATATCTGTAAACAAGCTATCGCTTGTCAGATAGTCCTCGAGTTTGGTTGTGTCCAAAGCTAAAGGCATATGAGATAGTATTGTGCCTATTTTGACCGTCCCGCCCAGCTGAGAATTAAGATGGCTAAGGTCCAGCGGGGATGGCGACTGAACAACAAGAAAATCAGAAGACTTGTCGATAATAGACAAAGATAGATTTTCTCTTTTGGCAACAGCTAGGATCTCCTCTGTAGATAGCTCAGGATAGCGGCCCAAAACAAAAATGTATTCATGCATGCGTGTATTGTACCATGGCAAGCTAAAACTCTGCTTGGGCGGGATATTTTTTGACAAAGATATCAGCTTCTTTTTTCTGTCTTGAGATTTCATCTAAAGGAAGTAACGAGACGACCTCGCAAACATAACGTTTCTTCTAAGAATTGCCGACC
>DASZRR010000037.1:0-2202 GCA_035549055.1 Patescibacteria group bacterium
CAGGAGATTTGGAAGAGGCATTTGTCCTTACGATGCAGGCATTTAATCTCACTGAGAAATATCAGATCCCTGTCATAGTTTTGGTAGATAAGTACCTAATGGAAGGACATGCAACCGTTGACTATACAAAAATGAGTACAAATGCAACTCAGTTCAAGATTGATAGGGGTAATCTCCTTGATTCAGAGGCCCTATTATCCGATAAAGACTATAAAAGATACTCATTAACCTCTGATGGTGTTTCCCCTCGTTCTCTTCCTGGTCAGCAAGGAGGGATTGCTCTCAGTGGGTCTGATGAGCATGATGAACGGGGACTCTATAATGAGGAATCTGAGATAAGAAAAGCAATGATGCAAAAACGTTTTAAAAAAGTTGAAGGCATTTTGCATGATATCTCCAGGCAGGAAATAATTGGTGATAAAGATGCGGAGTTGATGTTGATTACTTTTGGTTCGACAAAGATGCCTTGTCTTGATGCTTTGGAGTATCTGAGAAGAGAGGGGAAAAAGATCAGCTTACTCTCAATGACCTGTGTCGATCCATTTCCTATAGAACAGATTATGCCTCTACTCAGCCTCCCAGCTAAAAAACTCGTTGTTGAAGCAAATTTTAGCGGGCAGCTCGAAGCATTACTGCGAGAGAAGACAGGATTTGTTCCCCACGACCGCATGCGAAAATATGACGGCAGGCCTTTTTATGCAGAGGAGATTGTAGCAAAAGTAAAGGATACGCTATGACAAGTGTCAAAGATTTAGCTATTACCTATGATCATCCCAATTGGTGTCCTGGCTGTGGTGACTTTGGGATTTGGGTAGCGCTCAAAAATGCCATCGTCGAGCTTGGTTTAAAGCCTTGGGAAGTGGTGCTCATCTCAGGTATCGGCTGCTCGGGCAAGTTGCCCTACTGGGTCAAGACGTATGGGTTCAATGGACTCCACGGGCGTCCTATGCCCGTTGCTGAGGGGATTAAACTAGCAAACGACGGATTGACTGTCATTGTGATTGGCGGTGATGGCGACCAATATGCAGAAGGGGGTAATCACTGGATACACGCTGCAAGACGGAATATTAACCTGACGCTTTTGGTGCATAATAATCAGATTTATGGTTTGACAACTGGTCAGTATTCTGCAGAGACCGATATGGGAACTGTCAACAAAGCAACTCCTGTTGCAACTATTGAACCACCTCTCAATTCCATGAGTATGGCTTTAGCGGCTGGTGCAACATTTGTGGCTCGTGGTTACGCAGGAGATAATAAACTCGAGACTCGTCTTATGGTCGAGGCAATCCGGCACAAAGGCTTTTCTCTCATCGATTCAATGCAACCATGTGTGACATTTAATGCCAAAAATACTTATACCTGGTTTAACGAAAGGATTTACAACTTACAAGACGACAATCATGATACTTCTGACAAACAGAAAGCATTCCAGATTGCTGAAGAGTGGCCACTGAAACATATACCAAAAGACGATGAAAAAGAACGGGTAGCTGTAGGTATTTTCTATCAGGAAGATCGTCCCACTTGGGAAGAAGGAATTCCGCAAATTGCCACGATGCCTCTTGTTAAGCAAGATCTGACAAGTATTACTATTAATCCCCTCCTTGAAGACCTTATGTAAAACCCCTCGACGAGCGAGGGGTTTTCGATTTGTTTCTTGAAGGTTCGTCAAGAATCTTCAAGAAGAAAAGTTAGCAAAATTACTTAGCTTTGCCAATGCGGTACATTCCAGTACCACAAACTGGGCACTTTCCTTTCATAGCTGGTTTACCATTCTTCATAGTAACAGCCTGCGCATTTGGATCATCGCGCTTTGCTCGACATTTAACACAATACATTGTTGCCATAGGATCAAATCACCTCCCCTCTTCGCCAAGACAGAGGGAGGGCGAGCCTTTCTCTGTTGATCTTGGGAAACGAAGTAAAGAATTAAGGATTTGCATATCTTTTTTAAGAGCTACTTCATCCAGAAAGACAAAATCAGTTCAGCAATAATAATAGCAGCTGTAATTGATATTGTCTTGAGAAGATCATGGCGAACGAACTGATACTCGAGCGTAGCAATCACGGGCTTGATAGGCGAGGCAGAGAGCGTTGATTGAGGGCGGATATCTGAGAGAGAGACTGAGGGAGAAAAAGAAGCCTGAGGTGGCAGGGCATGGTGTCTGAGATCAGAATTTATCTTCTGGGAGCGTGTTT
>DASZRR010000038.1:0-4332 GCA_035549055.1 Patescibacteria group bacterium
ATTCAATTGATTTACCCACAAACCGAAAAGAATTAATGTTTTTCACTTCAACTTTGTATTTTGGTAAGACAGTAAGATCAGCAGTCAATGAGATATTTGGTTCAAGGCGCATATTGCCTTTCTCCATATCGGCGCTCGAAACATCCAAGTCACGAACTGTTTGCTGCAAGAATTGGAGATACTCGATGACGTCTGCTGCGTTGTTGAAATCAGGTTCTGTCACGATCTCAACAAGTGGTACGCCCGAGCGATTGAAATCAATCAGACTAGTTTTGACACCGTCGACGTCCTGATGCATCAGCTTGCCAGTATCTTCTTCCATATGGACCCGTCTGATGCGAATAATCTTGCCACTCTTAAGCTTAATTGAGCCATTCTTGCCAAAAGGGAGGTCGTACTGACTAATCTGATAGCCTTTCGGCAGATCAGGGTAGAAATAATTCTTACGGTCAAATTTGGAGAACTCATTGATCTCACAATTCAGTGAGAGTGCGATCATGATGCACCACTCGATTGCTTGGCTGTTAGGTACAGGGAGTGCTCCAGGCAACCCGAGACAGACAGGACAGGTATGCGTGTTAGGTTTCTGGCCGAAATAATCAGCACTACAGCGACAAAACATTTTGGATGTGGTTTTGAGCTCAACGTGTACCTCAAGTCCGATAATTGGTGTATATTTGTTCATAGGATTGGTCTTTTTTCCCAGACTGGATTTGCCTGTTCGAAAGCGTAGCCTACCTGATAGAGTTTGTCTTCTGAGAAATGAGGTCCAAGGATCTGCATCCCTACAGGCAAAGTCTCTACGAAGCCAGCGGGCACGGAAAGTCCGGGAACGCCGACTAAATTTGCATGGACGGTAAAAACATCTGAGAGGTACATCGAAAGTGGATCATCCGTTTTTTCTCCCAACTTCCACGGCAGCGTAGGCGAAGCAGGTGTGATCATCACGTCCACCTTTTTGAATGCTTCCTCGAAATCGCGTTTGAGGAGTGTTCGCACCTGCATGGCTTTTTTGTAGTAAGCATCGTAGTAACCTGCTGACAGGACATACGTCCCAAGCATGATGCGACGTTTTGCCTCATCCCCAAAGAACGATCGGTCATTCCCATAGCGTATCCCGTCATAGCGGGCGAGATTTGAAGAGACTTCGGCTGTCTGAATGATGTAATAGACCTCAATTGCATATGAGGTATGGGGAAGTGAGACGTCGACTAATTCTGCTCCCGCTGACTCATACCATTTCAAGGCTTTTTCGATGATTTCTTTTACTTTTGGATCAAGTCCCTCGACAAAATATTCTTTTGGAACGCCAATTTTGAGGCCTTTAACTCCTTGAGAGATGTTTTGCGTGTAGTCAGGTACTGCAACTGGTGGAGTCGTGGCATCCATGGGGTCTTTGCCAGCAGTGATTTGCAGGTAGAGAGCGTTATCTTCAACTGTCTTGGTAAAATGTCCAATTGAGTCAAGAGACGAGGCCATGGAGATAACCCCATAGCGGCTGACTCTGCCGTAGGTTGGTTTGAGTCCTACAACGTTACAAAATGACGCGGGAAGGCGGATAGAGCCACCCGTATCTGTTCCACTGGCCGCTAGACACAGCTCAGCTGCAACTGAGACAGGTGAGCCGCTGCTTGAGCCACCTGGGACGTAGTCTGTATGGTAAGGATTTTTTGCAGGACCAAAATCTGAGTTCTCGCCACTTGAGCCGTGGGCCCACGCATCAAGGTTGGTCTTACCTACTAAGACTGCGCCAGCTGTCTTCAACTTAGCCACTACTGTTCCATCATACTGGGCCTCATAATTTTCTAAGACCTTTGAGCCAGCAGTTGTTCTGATCCCTTTGGTTTGGTAGAGATCCTTGTGGGCAATTGGAATACCTAGCATAGGAGTCGATTCGCCTTGAGCAATCCGTTCGTCAGCTTTTTTGGCATCTTGTAGCGCTTGCTCTTCAGTTACCGTTAAAAATGCATTGAGTTGGTCATTGTTTTGTTGGATCCTTGCCAAAAACTCTTTGGTCAGTTCGACTGAGGAAACTTCCTTGTTAGCCAGTTTTTCTCTCGTCTCTTTGATCGTCAGGTTATTCATCTGCAAAAATTCCTTTCACGGCAAAGAGGTGGTTATGGGTATTTTTGGCTTGAGAGAGAGCGACGTCTTGGGGAAGTGAGGCGTCTGGCTTGTCGTCTCTGGTCACATTCTCAAGTCCTGTAACCTGACTCGTTTCCTCAACACCAGTAGTATCAACTTCGTTGAGGCGCTCAATATAACCCAAAACATTCGCTAGTTGGGATTCAAATTTTGTTTCTTCGCTTTTGTCAATTGAGAGATTGGCTAATTTCGCAACATGTGCAATATTAATTTTCATAGCTCAGGTTGTCGCTGTTTGACTTTTTACAATGACAATGAGGGTATTATATACCTCAGGCTAGCTTCCTGACAATTGCCGCATGGGCCTCTAACTCAAGTCCATCATCAAGGAGTGAAAGTTCGCTAGTTTTTTCATATTTGTGCAAAACTGCTTTATGGATCAGCCAGTCAGCAACTTCTGGGTTTTTGGGGAGAAGAGGTCCGTGAAAGTAACTGCCAATGGCATTTTTATAGACCACGCCTTCAGTTCCATCTTCGCCATTGTTGCCAAAGCCTTTGATAATTTTTGCAAAAGGGTTGGCATTTTTTCCCAGATGCGTTCTCCCTCCATGGTTTTCAAAGCCGACAATACGGGTGAGTGGATGATCTACTTCTCCCAAATTCTCCCACGCTATTTCAGCAAGAGCATTGCCGATAAGTCGATCCTGCGTTGGTCCGGGATGCTTGGAATACATCTCAAAAATTCCCAAACCCTCAATTTTTTTACCTTCTGAGGGCTCGTAATACTGTCCCATAAGTTGAGGCGCACCACAGACAAAAAGAGCGGGAAGAGAGGATTCGATGAGTTTTTTGATAGTCTTTTCTTTTTTCCTGAGATCTTGTATGACGAGTTCTTGCTCGCGGTCCTGTGCCCCGCCTCCAAAGAGGAGGTCAATCTTTTCCAGTTGCGAAGTTGCAGTTTGTTCTGTAATTGGCAGAATCGTTGTCTTGATCCCACGCCATTCACAACGTTTCTGAAGCGCAATAATATTGCCCCGATCTCCGTAGGTACTCATGAGATCAGGATACAACCAGCCAATGGTGAGCGAGTGATTCGTCATAGTTATTCAGTCCATTTGTCCATATCTTTTGCTTTGCCTAAGATGACAGGAATTTCATCAGGCGCTGAGTTCAACTCTAATACATAGGCAGTGGCTCTGAGATGCCCTTCCAAGATTACAGCATCTGCTAGTGAGTCTTTTGTGACGAGAATAAGCGGGGGGAAGAGGGTTCCTTGTTTGACGGCTTTTGCTGCATTATGAAAGGGTTCATTACTTTGGTTGAAGACTTGTCTGCCAGCCTTGATAGTATCGATTGCATCTTTTACGCGTCGGCTGCCGCCAGTGATCTCAGTCCAGTAGCTGAACTCGATATAGCGAAGGTTTGGCAAGAGTTCTTTGGGGAGTGATGTCTGATACCAGTCGACAGTATGAGGAAAGTGAGCAAAAAGATCTTCACGCGTTGAATACCCGCGATGTTTGGTAAGGATTTTTTTGCGAAGCTCGTTTTCTTTTTCATCGTTGAAATGTGGAGAAGTGACGAGAGACTCAGTAACACCCATATCGCGCAAAATAGTTGAGACATTCTCACCAAATCTCGTTGAATCTAATTCGCTCTGGAGAAATACGGCTACCATCTGGTCTTCGGTTATTTTTTTCATAGGATTTTTTTGCCAGTCAGGATCTTGCGTACCTCAAGCATAGCAGTGTAGGTCGGCAGGATATACAGGATATCACCATTATCAGTCTGGAGCAGTGCTTGCTTGATAGCATTCTCTACATTCTCCTCAGACCGAGTGAGAAGGTCTGCATATTTGAGTCTCAAGGCGAGGTCATAGACTCTATCTCCCGTAACAGTAATGCTGAGTCTCTTGAGAAGGTGCAATTTTTCAAAATCCACATCCCAGATCCAGGAGACGTCTGTTCCATCAGCAATCCGGTCATTGAGAACCAGCAAGAGATGTGAACAATTCTGCTTGATGATGGTGGATAGAGCTTGGTTAAATCCAGCGGGATTTTTCGTAAGAACAACTTCAACTTTTTTGTCGTTAATGGTGAGTACTTCCTGCCTCCCGAACGCGGGGGTGAAAGTCTTAAGACCCTGAATGATTTGTTCCTCAGTCAGCCCAAAGGATTTGGCCAGGAGAACTGCTGCGGTGATATTGTACTGATTGTAAAGCCCTGAGAGAGAAGTAGTGAAAGACGTCGT
>DASZRR010000039.1:0-4069 GCA_035549055.1 Patescibacteria group bacterium
GAGCGGGTTATCCTGATGATGCTTTAGCAGTTTGGCAGAAAACAAGTGGAACAGGATATCATCATAAAGCTGAGGTATTATCAATGATTGCAATATCACAAGCACGTAATGGAATTGATCCAAGACAAGCCGTAGCATCTGCAGTCGACTTAGCAGAAGCATTAAAAAGTGATGACCGATATCATCCTAGTTGGAAGCAGGCAGAAATTTATGCGAATCTTAGTAGAGCATATGCGCCGTATGGTTTAGACGTAAAACCTCTGATAGATCGTGCTGTTGAGAAAGCCCAAACAGAACCAACAAATTTGCGTGCAGATGCATATACTGCAATTGCAAAAGCACAGGTAAGTTTTGGTGCAGATGCACGGCCTATGATCGCATTAGCTCAAGAGTCGGCTGATGATATAGTAAAGCCAGGTGAAGAAGCAGATAGTGGATACGGTGGCCCGATTCAAATATTAAATTGGGAAGAAATTTTTCATACACAGCTTGATGGAAAATATTATGATGATGCTAGAGACACCCTAGCAAGAATGGATAGATATTCTGATCAAGACATATTGGGAGAAAAAGCTGAATTACTTGCACATTTGGCTAGAGAGCAGTCTTTACAGGCAGCTAAATAGCTCTATCAACTTATTTAGCTTTATACGGATCCTTATACGAATAGCACTTCAAAAAATGCCACTATCCGAACTAAATGATCTCAAATTGTCAGTATTAAGCTATACTATGAAGATTCCGTCTCAGGCCAAGTTAGTTTTTAAAGGGGTAATTTTTGATGTCTATCAATGGGAACAGAAAATGTATGATGGCAGCACCGCGATTTTTGAGGCGATCAAAAGGACAGGTACAGTTCAGGTAATCCCGACTGTGGGTGACAAAGTCTTACTGTCTTTTGAAGAACAGCCAGGTAAACCTCGTCAGATCACTTTTTTCGGCGGTAGAATGGAGGAGGGTGAAAAACCACTGGAAGCAGCCAAACGTGAGTTACTCGAAGAAACAGGATTACAATCTGATGATTGGGAATTGTTTCGTGAATATAGTTCGGTGGGTAAAATTATCTGGCCAATGTTTTTTTATATCGCCAGAAATTGCCACAAAGTTACGCAACCACATTTAGACTCAGGAGAGAAAATTGAGATCAAAGAATTCTCTTTTGTTGAATTTGTCGATATTGTTTCACAGGAGAACTTTGCGGATTCACATATATCTAATGAGGTCTTTCGTCTCAAGCAAGACCCCCAGAAACTAGAAGAATTTAGACAGAAACTTTTTCCACGTTAGGGTATTCTTGCTATACTAGTAATATGAAAGTGCTTCTCGCCTACGCTACTTACTCAAGCGGAACTGACTTGGCCTCACAACTTGTTACTTCTTTACTTACAGCTCACAATATCTCAGTCGAGCGAAAAAATATTCGTGAAGTTTCTCCTGAGAATTTATCCGACTATGATCTGGTGATTTTTGCTTCACCGAGTTGGCGAACGAGGAAAGGAGACGGCTACCCGCATGAATTTTTTCTCGACTTTATGGAAAAACCCCAGGCAGAGAATTGTAGAGGGAGAAAGTTTGCTATTTTTGGTTTGGGAGATAGAGTATACACGCATTTTTGTGGAGCTGTCGATCACTTGGAATCATTTGTGCAGGAATTGGGGGGAGTTCTGCTCGTTCCCTCGCTGCGAATTGATGGTTTTTATTTCAATCAGGAAGAAAATGAGCAGAAGTTGCGTGAGTGGACGTCCCAACTCCTGGCACTCCTCCCCTCTCCTGCTGCAGTTTAGCCTTAAGAGTTGACTCTCTTTGACAAACATGCGACCATAAACTCATGGGGCTATTTGCTCGGCTATTTCCTGATAAAAAAACAAATTACCAACAACTGCAGTCCGCCTGGTCACAGAGGCATACTACTCTCAAACAAAAGCTGTTGACCAAACACAAAGAGTCAATTGATTGGCTAGCTCAAAATATGCCTGCCAAGGAGCATCTGGCAGCGGGTTCTCTCAGCGGACTGTTGCTCCTTGCTCCACCCGTCTTGCATGTATTGCCGGCGACAACGTCAGCCAGCACCAAACCAATAGATACTCCTCTTCAGTTAAGTGATCAGACAGTCCTCCTTAACGATTTAGCGCCTATCGTCCCAACAGATGTTCGTCCATTGACTCCGGATGAGGAACAAAAAATTACTGGTGTCTTGACCAAACATCTGGGCACCGAAGTGACAGCGGAGATAAATGGTATTCGTCTGGAACGCAATTATGGGCTGATTGGAGCTGAACAGCATTTGGTACGTTTTCCCGGGGATACTATTTGGTCACAGCTCCAGACTCCAGAAGATGTTGCTAATTACGCGTCATCTGGTATGGCTCCAGGACGAGGAGCGTGGGGGTATTTTGCTCCTTCTGAGGCGGAGATGACACCAGAGGAAAGTGATCGGGAGAAGTATTATATCGCAGTTCAGACATTCATGGCCCCTGGATTTGCGCAAAATGTCAGAGAGTATTCGGAGTTTTTCAAATATAGAAAAATGCTCATCGTTAATCCTCAAAATGGCAAAGCGATGATTGTCGATATTGGTGATTCAGGTCCGGCTGTCTGGACTGGCAAACAACTGGGTGGCTCGCCTGAGGTGATGAAGTACTTAGATAGAAAGGACGGAGCAGCCAAAGGGCCAGTCTTGTATTTCTTTATCAATGACCCAAATGATAAAATTCCTTTAGGACCTATTACTATCTAATATGGTAAGCAACAAAAAACAGTTTTATAGTCACATTATCGAAACTGAGTCAGTCGTCGTTCGGCTTCATGAGCTCGGATTGTCCGATGACGAGAAGGCACATTTGATAGCTCTGATGGACTCAAGTTTGCACCATACGATTTTAGATGCTATTCTATCAGAACTGAGTCCTCACGATAAAAAACTTTTCTTGCAGACTTTAGCAACAGAGAATGACGAGGAGATCTGGAAATTTCTTAAGAGCAAAATTGACGGTATTGAGGACAAAATTCGACACGCAGCAGAAGGATTGAAGAAAGAGCTCCATCAAGATATTGATACGGTGCATAAAAAATGAAAGCAATTTTTTTTCTCACGAACTCACAACTAAGTATCCAGACTGAGAAGGCAGTCATTAAAAAAATTGCTTTTCCCAAGGAGATGACTCCTCACGATGCTCCTATCGATACGGAGTCACTGTGTAGCTATCTAACTAAAGAGTTAGCCTCGGTTGCTAAGAAGGTTTCTCCCGGAGTTGTCATTTTGGGATCGGGCGTTTTGGCGCAAGTGGTGGTACCCAAAGGAGGGGAATTAGAAAATGTCAAAAAAGAATTGCTGGATAAATTAACTTTCTCCAAAGAGTCCCTGGCTGAGAAAACGATCGAGACTAAAACCAAGACCTATATTCTGGCTGCCAACAAAGCTATCTTCCAAACGGTCGTGGATGCCTGCAAGGCTAACAATATTGATATCAAAGCCGTAGTGCCATTTTCTCTTTTTACTGATTTGGATGCTGAGGAGTCGCTGACTAGAAAAGACATTAAAGAAATGCTCAAATCTGAGGATATCTACCCAATCGGCAATTTCCTTTCTGAGACTTCAACACCTGACACTACAGAAGAGAAATCTCCATCACCTGAACCTGAGCCAGAATCCTCAGGAGATGCAATTGAAAAAGAGCAGGAAGAAGAAAAGAAAGAAGAAGTGAAGGAAGACAAAGAGGCACCCCAGGAAAGTTCGTCAGAAGATACTGCTGCCTCTTCTGCCGCAATTTATAGCAAACGAACTGTCTGGAATAGCTCGCGTTTGCTCGTGGTTTTAGGTTTTTTAATTATACTGACAGTTCTCATGGGTGGACTTATTTACTTCCAGTATTATCGTACCAATAAGTCTGGTCCGACACTGCATATGATCAGTACTCGACCAACTCCTACATCAGCTCCAACTCCAACAGCAACGCCAACCCCAGTCCAGACAGCCAAGGAAGATCTTACAGTAAGTATTCTCAATGGGACGGGTACTCCAGGACAAGCAGGAGAGGTCAAAGATATCCTTGCAAATAACGGATACAAA
>DASZRR010000040.1:0-5479 GCA_035549055.1 Patescibacteria group bacterium
TGACGACGAGGGTAGGTCATGTAGTCGGGCTATATCTTCGTTCTCCGATTTCCCCTCAACAACCCTTAGACTATACTATTGAGGCGATTCATGACCAAGGGGGATTGGTAATTGCTGTTCATCCCTTAGCTTTGAGAGTCAAGGGTATCGGTATTGAAGCTATTACCTCAGTCATCAACCATCCAAGTCCGGATGTCTATTTTGATGGCTTTGAGGTTTATAACGCCGGACTTGATATCTATCCTCCACTTCGTGATAAAAATGCTGAGGCGTTGGCTCTTTATCAGGAGCTGTTGATTGACTACGCCGATAAGATTGGTGCGGCCGTTGGCTCGTCTGACTCTCATTTTTACCCCATAGGCGCAGGTCGTACATGGTATAATGGTGACCTCAGAGAAGCTCTTGCCAGGCGTGAAACTATCGTTACTTCAGGATATACTGGAGGTAAATTTGAAGGTTTGAACGCTGCTTATCGTGAATTTGGACCCAAAGCCTTTGACCGTTATTGGGAGCTTAAAAAGAGAAATTTGTAGAGAAAAATACCTATGGCACAAGAAGATTATTATCAGATTTTGGGGGTTACTAAGTCGGCGTCAGACGACGAGATCAAGCGTGCCTATCGCAAGCTGGCTTTGCAGTATCATCCTGATCGTAACAAGACCAAAGAAGGCGAGGCAAAATTCAAAGAAATCACTAAAGCCTATGAAGTTCTGGGTGATCCGCAAAAACGTCAGACCTATGATCAGTTTGGCGCGGCTGCTTTTGAACAGGGCGCAGCGGGAGGAGGGGGACCGTTTGGTGGAGGTTTTGGCGGTTTTAATCAGCAAGGACCTTTTAGTTACACCTATTCTACCAATGGACAGGGATTTGATTTTGGTGGATTCTCAGATCCTTTTGAGATTTTTGAACAATTTTTTGGCGGCTCTTCTCCTTTTAGTCAGCGTGCGCGCCGACCGGTTTATTCTCTCAGTTTGAGCTTCATGGATGCTGTCAGGGGTGGAGAGAAAGAAGCAACTATTGATGGTAAGAAGCAGAAAATTAAAATTCCAGCCGGTGTTGACAACGGCACGCGGATGCGTTTTGACAAATATGACATTGTTTTTAGCGTCAGTCCTGACAAGAGATTTCAGCGTGAAGGTTCAGATGTGATCACTGATGAGGAGATTTCTTTCCCACAGGCTACACTCGGCAGTGAATTGACAGTCGAGACGGTTGAAGGCCCGGTCACGATTAAGATACCCTCTGGCACACAGCCTGAGACACTGATTAGGTTACGTGGCAAGGGTATCACCCGTTTACGCGGAGGCGGTAAAGGTGATCACTACGTGAGAATTAAAGTCACCATTCCCAAAAATGTGACCAAACGCCAAAAAGAATTGCTGGAAGAATTTGAGTCAGAGAACTCTTCGAAGAAAAAATGGTTCTAAGCTAGCGGCCAACTTGTCTTTTCAGCTCCGTTAGTTCAGCTTCAACCTGTTCATCGTCGTCTCTTTTTCCAGTTATTCCAAGCCTAGAAAACTTTTTATCTAATTCATCAAGCTTTTGTTGATGTTTTCTAGTATGCCTATCTAAGGCATGACTAATATCCTCTTCATTAGGTCTCTTTAACAGTTTTCTTAGTAATCTTCCGGAAACACTTCTTTGCTCTTGGGTTGGTATCTGATCATGAAGCTTTGTTGTTCCAGCCTTATCCCCATAATTTCTAGGCGGAACTTTTTCACTCACTACTTTAAAATCTTCGCCCTCTTTTAAGTTAATAACTCCATCTGATCCTACTTCTGGCATAATATTATTATGTTCGTTCAGTACCCATTGTCAAGTTCCTATTTGTCTTTTCTCTTCTGACTCCATATACTCTAACTAGAGAGGCCGTAGACAAAACGGTTTTTTCTGCTGTAGCGTATGCCTGCCTATCTTTTCTTTCCATTTATTTTTCTCGGATTTTGGTATATCCACGCTCCGCTTCTCATCCTTGAACACTTCCAAGAGATCAATCGGGCTTTTTTTCAACTATTCTCCACCCCACTTCTCCTCAGGACATTTTTTCGTCCGATCAAAAATGAATATCGTCAAGGACTGGTTGGTTTTTCTATCGGCATGGGAATTGTTCTCAAAAGCATCGTCATTCTGGTTTCGCTCGTCTTGTTTGTCCCGCTCATCTTGTTTGAACTGTTATGTCTTCTTGGTTTTTTGGCATTGCCTATTTTTACTTTTGCGATAGTACTTTGGAGGTAGTATGGGATATCAATTTTTAGGTCTCTATCAGTTCTATCAAAGTCGATTCGGACGAGTTGCGAGATGTATTTTAGCCATTTTTTTGCTCTTTGAGATTCTTTATGGGATCGTGACAGCTGGATTTCCTTGGATTGCGGTCGTGTTACTCAACGTCGAGATCATGTTGGAAGTTTTTTATCGCTACTTTGTTATTAGTCAGTCATCTCCCAAAACACTGCAAACGGCTTCAGAACGCGAAGGAATGTCGTGTCTGACGCTGTCTGCTGCTTCGGTATTGGATGGTGCACAGGATAGCCAGACTGTATTGCTGAGTCTTTTGGGATTGTCCCAAATTCAGTTTTTCCTGCAAAGAGCAGGTATGACGCCTCAGGATTTACCGCAAGTTGAGGTGCATATACCTACAATGATTTCCTTTGCCTATAAAGTGGCCAAAGAGCTGGGAGGAAGTAGAATTACGACCATGGATTTGCTTGCTGCGTATATACTTTTGACTGAAGATCAAACAAGACTGTTGATCGTAAAGCATCTTCGCAAAGAAGACATCTTGCAAATTTTGCAGTGGAGTCGTCTTTCTTTCCCGCATGAGGAGCATCCTGGTGTTTTTCACCTCAATGTTGGTGGAGGAGGCTTTGGGGAATGGTTGGCAACGGGTTGGACGCCTGAGACGAAAGAGTTTACACGGAATTTTACCAATACCCTATCTGGAGAGGAAGTCTCCATTATCGGGCGAGAGCAAGAATACCAAAAAATAAAAGACAGCCTAAGAAAACCGGAAAATAATAATCTCGTTCTGATAGGCCAAACGGGTACTGGTAAAGAGCAACTGATTGAGAGATTAGCTTTAGATAGCTTTGAAGGGACGATTGAGGGAAAATTGCGTTACAAAACAATTCTGGAATTACTTGTCGGCTCTTTGTTGGCAGGAGCTAATGCTCAAGGGGAATTAGAAGAAAGGGTAAAAGCAATTATCGATGAGGTCTCCCATGCTGAAAATGTCGTACTCTATATTCCAGAATTTCAGGATATGCTAGGCGCTGGAAGTTTTTCTCTCGATCTATCAGGCGCGTTGGCACCATATCTGAAAAACGGCAAGTTGCCCATCATTGCAAGTATGACAGAGGGCAACTACAAAACGTATCTTGAAAGGAGTCCTCTCAATGAGTTGTTCACCCAAATTGTTCTGACAGAACCCACGCTAGCCCAATCAGAGCTTATGGTTATGGAGAGAATAGGGGATATTGAGAAGGGACAGAAAGTGGTGATTACTTATCGTGCCTTGCAAAAAGCTGTAGAGTACGCTGACAGGTATAGTCAGAGCATGGTTCTTCCGGGAAGCGCGGTCACGCTCCTTGGTGATGCGATCAGCCATCTGATAGGAGATCGAAAACACTTTACAAAACTTTTACTGACTGAGGAGGATGTCATTAAGACAGTTGAGGCAAAGACTAAAATCGCCCTCGCAGATCCCGGAAGTTCTGAGCGGGATTTACTCCTCCATTTAGAAGATGAGTTGCATAAAAGTATTATCGGTCAGGATGCGGCTATCAGAGCTATCGCTCAGGCATTGCGAAGACTTCGTGCTGGGGTTGAGGCCAATAATCGTCCTACCTCATTTCTCTTTTTGGGTCCTACCGGGGTTGGAAAAACAGAGACAGCCAAGGCTCTCGCGAGAGCCTATTTTCAGGGTGAGCAATCAATGATTAGGCTCGATATGAGTGAATTTGCCTCGGAGGAAGGACAACGCCGTCTGCTGGGTGCACTGCCAGGACAGGGAGACGAGAGAGGGGAGTTGACCGAACAAGTCAGAGATCATCCCTATTCACTCATTCTCCTGGATGAATTTGAAAAAGCTCACCATAGCATTATGAGCCTTTTCCTGCAGATTCTCGATGATGGACACATCACTGATAATAAGGGAAGAACTGTCTCATTTATCAATACAATTATCATTGCTACTTCTAACGCTGGCTCAGAATACATTCATGAGGCAGTGGAGAGCGGAGAGTCTATGGACGCTGTTTTTGAGAAAAAACTTCTGGAGTTTCTCCAGTCACAACATATTTTTTTACCTGAGTTACTGAATCGTTTTGATGGAGTTATTACCTTTACTCCTCTAACTCCATCTCAAGCCAGTAGCGTCACGCTGCTTCTGCTTCAGGATTTGATAAAACAACTTGAGCAAAAAAATATTATCCTGCGAGTAGATCCTCGTGCTACTCAGAAAATTGCTGCAGAGGCTTATAATAAAGAGTATGGCGCCCGGCCAATTAGACGTTATCTTCAGGATACAGTTGAGGAGCTTTTATCACAAAAACTACTACGTGGGGAAATTAAAGAAGGACAGCAGGTGCTTCTTACTGTTGAGAATAATATGTTTGTCTTCCGGTAACTGGCAATCTCCCATAGTTGATCACGGTCACGTATTCTGGTATACTTATACCCACAATGCCAGCAATACAACGATCAGAATTTGCTCTAGCTCTCAATCAAGTCGCCACTGAGCGCGGTGTCGATGTTGATGTCGTTTTGGATACAGTCAAGAATGCGATTGTGGCTGCATATCGTAAAGATCATCCGGATGTCGAACTAGAGGAGTATACAGCTGAGCTTAATCCAAATACGGGAGAAGCCAAAATTTTGCACGAAGGCGTTGATGTCACTCCCCCTGGCTTTGGTCGCATTGCCGCACAAACCGCTAAGCAAGTTATTCTGCAGAAAATTCGTGAGAAAGAAAAAGAAGCGATTATTACAGATTACCGTGACAAGATAGGACAAATTGTCAATGGTACCGTTCTTCGTTTTGCCGGTCCCAATGTGATTGTCGATATCGGTAAAGCTGAGGCAATTATGCCTCCTCAGGAGCAGACCCAAAACGAGCGCTATCATCAAAATCAGCGCCTTGTTGTTTTTATCAAAGATATTCGTGAAGGACTGAAAGGCGAAGAAGTTATTGTTTCACGGTCTGATAATGGACTTTTGGAAGGACTTTTCAAACGTGAAGTACCTGAAGTAGCTCAGGGAAGCGTTGTGATCAAATCAATCGTGCGTGAAGCTGGGAACAGGGCCAAAGTAGCTGTTGCTTCTACCCAAAGCGGTATTGATCCAGTTGGTAGCTGTGTTGGACAAAAAGGCGTGCGTGTCCAGGCCATTATTCAAGAAGTGGGCGGAATTGAGAAGATCGATATTATCCAGTGGCAAGAGGTCCCCAATCTTTATCTCGCAGCTGCACTCTCTCCAGCCAAAA
>DASZRR010000041.1:0-14743 GCA_035549055.1 Patescibacteria group bacterium
TCAGCCCTCAAAGAGGTAAACATGACCTCTTCCTCAGGCAGTTGCTCATTTTCTGGTCTAATGATTGTTGTATCCATCTGCTATTTCCCCAATTTTTTGAGCGCCTCGCGCACAATATCCTCTGTCTTCAGATTTTTTCCCTTAACTGCCGTAACTGCAAGCTCAGCCTCTTGATAGCTATAGCCAAAACTTGCTAATGCCGCCATAGCCTCGTGGTGTTGAGTACTTTGCCCAACTGAGAGATCCAAATCCTCAACACCCCCAAGTTTGTTTTTCAACTCAATAATAATTTTTTGTCCATTTTTCTTGCCAAGGCGCGGCACTGAGGTAAAAAAACTCACATCGCCTGTAATAACAGCGTTCACGATGCTACTACGATTTCCCACTGAGAAAACACCAAGTGCTGACTTGCAACCTACCCCTGAGACACTGATTAACATTTCAAATAACTTTAAGTCTTCACCCGACTCAAAGCCATAAAGCTCCAGGCAGTCATCCCGAACATAGGTATGAGTATAAACGGTAATTTTATCTCCCACTCCATACTGGGCAAACAGATTATGAGGTACAAAAACCTTATAACCCACGCCACTGACATCAATAATGAGTGATGGTGTATTTTTATATCCAACGGTACCCCGAAGCATGCCTATCATAGAGGAAAGTGAGGATCATTATAGCACCTTCTTACAACTCTTACTTTCTGAGTTTGTCCCCCATTTTTCTACTAAATACCTCGGTCAGGGCGATAGCTAGAGCGTCTGTAGTATCGTCAAGGCGTGGCAACTGCTGTAGACACAAAATGACTTTAACCATTTGGGCAATTTGTTTCTTATCCGCTTTACCATACCCAGTCACAGCCAGCTTAACTTGATTTGGCGAGTGAGTCACCACAGGCAAGTCTGCCTCAGCTGAGGCTAATAACACAACCCCTCGAGCTTGTCCGACCATAAAAGCTGTCGTCACATTCCGACTAAAAAACAATTCTTCAACGGCAACTATGCTAGGTTGATACTGCCTGATAAGTCTTAGTAACTCTTTATGGATCTGTAATAATCGTTTAGGATCTGGGGTTTTAGGCGGCGTCTCAATGCAATCAAAGGCTACTGCTTTGACAGTACTTCCTTTCTCCTCAACAATTCCCCAGCCTAGTCTCCCCAACCCTGGATCTATTCCCAGAATACGCATTGCATCTATACTAGCACACTTCAAAAATAAGCCCTATAGTTTGACATAGTTCGCAATTTTTGCTATACTCACTTCATAATTACGTACTTGCTATCTTACTCAGATATCCTGTACTATGTAGCTTATGAGTCGTCCAACGCTTAACGCAATACCTCGTACTGCTCTGGGGAAAAAAGTCAAAAAGCTTCGCCGTGATGGCCAGTTACCGGCTAACGTCTACGGAAAAGGTCTTGCATCCCTCGCAATTCAAGTTGCCACCAAAGACTTCAAAGATATCTTCTCCGAAGTTGGTGAGACAGGACTTATTGACCTTAAGGTTAATGAGCAGACACATCCTGTACTCGTCAAAAATCTCCAGATGGACTTCCGATCCAATACTCCTCTCCATGTCGATTTCTACGAAGTTAACCTCAAAGAAAAAGTCAAAGCTATGGTTCCGCTTGTTTTAGTGGGAGAAGCAAAAGCTGTAGCAGAGAATGTGGGTACACTTCTTCAAACCCTCAATGAGGTCGAGGTTGAGGCCTTACCAACAGAGCTTCCCGAAAACATTGAGGTGAATATTGAAAATTTAGCCGAAGTAGATGATCAGATTACTATCGCCGATCTAGCAACTCCTACAGGAGTTACTATCCTAACAGATGAAGGTCAAGTTGTGGCCAAGATCGCAGAAATTGTCGTGGAGGAAACACCCGAACCTGAAGCTGCCGAAGGGACAGAAGGTGAAGAAGGTACTGAAAAGCCAGAAGGTGAAGTAAAAGAAGGCGAAGCGCCTGAAGAGAAATCTGAGTCTCAAGAAGAGAAATCCTCTGAAGAAAAATCTGAATAAGATTACAATCCTACTCGTTTGGCAAAGTCTCGTCCCTGCGTGAAATTTGGATCTATCTGGAGCGTCATGTTCAGATATTTTTGAGCTGTTGTTCTATCCCCTAACTCATAGGATAAAATAGCCACTTTGAAGGTAGCATCCCGATACCCTGCGTGTCTGCTGCTGACCCCTTCCCAGTAGCTTCTCTCTTCTTCAACTGCAGTCCGTTGAGATGAGGCTATTTGTAATGCCTGCAAATTGCTGGAGAGCTGGTAACCTTTGAGCATAATAGCAACAAGGAGTAAGGTCGTCACAAGGCTAAAAAGACTAATTTTAGCTGCCTCGACTCTATCTATTTTTTTGATCTCGGTAAAAAATCGGTAAATATTCGGGGATTTAACTTTCATTGACATGTTTCAGTATACCTATTTTGTTGGCCATGGTTCAATCATGATTGATTCATTATGACCAGGCATTTTCTGATAGATCTCCTCCGTCACAAACGGCATGAAAGGATGTAGAAGCTTAAGAGACATCATATAAACATGCTGAAGGACGGCTAGAGCTACGTCTTTATCTTCACGTGTCTTTACCTGCTCAATATATTTATCTGCCAAAGAATGCCACATAAATTGATAGATTGCCTCAGCCGCATCCGCAAATCTAAATTTCTCTAGCTCCTCATCGACCGTTTTGATGACAGTTTGCAGCTCTTCTAAAACAGCCTTATCGTCAAGATTTAAATCTGAATCCTTAACTGAAGCGAACTCTGGTATCTCTTTTCCCCATTGTTCTCGCATCATGAGAATAAATCTCCCCATATTCCAAATTTTATTGCCAAAGTGCTTATAAGCAATAACTCGATCTTTTGGAAAGGCAAAGTCTTTTCCATTGGCAGTACCTGAAATAAGCCCCATGCGCAACGCATCTACGCCATATTCATTAATATAGTCTTCAGGGTTTATCACATTGCCGAGTGATTTACTCATCTTGCGACCGTCGAGTGCCCGTACGATACCATGCAGATACACATTCTCAAAAGGAACCTCTCCTGTTAAGTAAATACCAAACATAATCATACGAGAAACCCACAGTCTGATAATTTCCCAGCCTGTTTCGAGAACAGCAGTCGGATAAAAGTACTTAAAATCCTTTGAGTCAGGATAACCAAGTGTAACAAGTGGCCACTGGCCTGAAGAGAACCATGTATCAAATATGTCTGTTTCGGGAAGATAATTTTGCCCTGGAGACTCATCCTGAACGACGAATTTTGAATCCACTAGAGGGAATACCCTCTGAAGACCTTCCTTTATTTCCTCCAAAGTAAATTCTTTATCTGCTAAATCCTCTTTATGTACACTATCTTCTCCACCAATAAACGTTCTATAAATGCCATGTTTATCTGACCTCTTTAGTAGATCACTAATCTCACCACCAATAATAGTATCTTTATATTTAAAAGACACTCTCATAGTTGGATTCGCCTCTGCTTCATACCAAACAGGAATCCTAATTCCCCAGACATTCTGACGACTAATTGGCCAGTCTCGCATCTCTTCCATCCACCTGATATACGTAATTTCTTGCCACTTAGGGAAGATCTTTACTTTGCCCGACTTTACCGCTTCAAGAGCTGGTTTCTTAAACGACTTGTGAGAAGCGTCAACTTTTACAAACCAATTTGGCAAAACCATTGGCTCAATCTCATGACCCGCCTTACAAAGTGCTACTGTATGAATATAATTTTCATCAATGTGATCCATCAAGCCTTTTTCTTGTAAGGCAGCCACCACTTGTTTACGAGCCTCAAAGACGGATAATCCTGCATATGGACCTGCTTTCTCATTGAGTTTGCCATTTAGATCAATGACTGGCTTAACTTCTAAGTTATGGCGAAGGCCGGCCTCATAGTCATTTTTGTCATGCGCGGGTGTGACTTTAACAACTCCAGTTCCAAATTCCATATCAACGAAATCGTCAGCAATCACTTGAAGTTTGACTGTCCCGTTCAGCCCATCAAATTCAATTTCTTTACCAATCCACTCTGCATATCTTTTATCTTTGGGATTAACTGCTACGGCTGTATCGCCAAATTTCGTCTCTGGACGAACAGTGGCAAGAACAAAGGGCCCATATTTCATATAGTAAAGAGGGTCCTTACGTTCTTCATGTTTTAATTCAACATCTGCATAGGTTGTGCCACATTTGGGGCAATAATTAACCATATAGTCGCCTCTATAAATGAGACCGTCCTCAACCATTTTCTTAAAAGTAGCATGGACTGTCTTAATGACTTTGTCATCAAGCGTAAAGGTATACCGACTCCAATCCACACTTGCTCCCATTTGTCGTAGTTGATTCTCAATCTGACCTTTATTATTTTGAACAAAATCCCAAATAGCTTGATAGAGTTCTTCCCGACTATAACTAAAACGTGACTTGCCTTCTTTTTTTAAGCCTCGCTCGAAAGTGATCTGTGTTTCGGTCCCTGCGTGATCTGTCCCTGGAACCCAAAGCGTAGGATCACCCTTCATGCGATGCCAACGAATAAGTAAGTCTTCAATTGCCACCATGAGGACATTGCCTGTATGCATTTTGCCACTCGCATTAGGCGGAGGTAAAACAATAGTAAAAGGCTTTTTTGATGAGTCAATGTGAGGTTTAAAATAGCCTTTCTCTTCCCAAGTTTTATAGATCTCTTTTTCTTTATCTTTGAAGTTATAGACTTTATCCATAGTAGTAGTTGAGGCTAATTGTAGCAGATCTCCGCTCGTTCGGGAATATGTCGGGAGATCTTCGGGAATTAGACTCGCTCTGTAAGCATATATCCCCGCGTTCTGATCGTCCTAATTTCATAAGGACTTGCTTGTTTTTTTAACTTTCCCCGTACCCGAGCTACCAGTCGATCAATCGACCAGTCTGATACACCAAACTCCACATACTCGGGCCAGACAGCTTCAATGATAGTATCACGCTCACAGATTTGCCCAACTTTTTCTTTGAGAAGACTAAAAAGGAGATGTTCTTTTTTACTAAAAACCAATTCTTTTTCTTTTTTACCGACATGTTCTAGGGCATGTTTGACATAATGAGCAAAAAGCGGACTAAAAAGCATCATGGCTTTTTTATCCTTGCTAATAAACCCGGTCTGAAATATATACTCGGCTGCCTTCTCTTCCTCCTCAGATAATTCTATTCCTTGGTAAATATTACCTATAGCATGCTTCTCTGATGTCGTCAGACTCTCCCACAACTCTTCAGAGTAGAGATTGATCCTTTCATCCTGAAGCAGAAGTGTTGCCAACTGCTCCTTTGTCTTAAGAGGTACGTCTTTATGCTCTTTCAAAACAATTAAAGCCAACTGAAGGTACTGTACGTTCCCGCCAACTAACGTAAATAGTTCTTTTTCGATGGCCGAACTAAACTGGAGAGCATAGCGACTTTTATACGAATCGGCAATCACCTGCATATCAAGATCCTGGGAAGGACGGATAAACATCGTATGATAAAAAGCTGAAAGGTCAGCCTTTGGTAGGGCTTTAGGAGAGAGAGCATCGAGGCTACGATAACTTGTAAAGACGTAGGCTAATTTACCATGGGAGCCGTCACGAAGCCCCTGTAGATTATCAAAAAACTCTGGTGTAACAACGTCTTTAATGCGATCAAATCGTAAGAAAAAAATGGTAGGATAAAACCCCTCAAGAACAATTAGGGTAAGCGAGCGACGAATAGCATCAATCAGGAGAAAAAGGTCATTTGTCTGAATTGAGGAGAGAAAAGTACCTGCGACTTTTTGTTGAATACTTGTCGGCAAATGAGATCGCTCTACTTCATCAATAATCCGTTTAAATGTGAGCATCCAAAATGCATATAACTCTCGCTCGACAAGATCATTCAGATCAACACGGATGAAAAGATGTTTTTCATCTTTACTAATAAAAGCCGGCTTTACTTGGGGATGATATAAAAAATAGCGAAGGAAGTTACTAATCCCCACCCGCTTCATACCCACCAAGTCCACACTATGTCGATGATGAAGATGCTCGCCTAGTGCTTGCGCCTCCTGACGACGGAAAGTCAGTGGATAGGCAATTTCGCTTGTTCCAATTTCCATGAGGCAATTCTAGTCCGTTTTTGTCAGTTTCGCAAGAAAAATGTCTAGTAGGAGTTTTCAGGCTATGTTATACTCAGTTGACAATGGCGGATCTTTTCTCTTCCTGTGAGATGCTTACCCAGACAGCCCTGCCTATCCTGGGAGACCTTACCTCTCCTATCCTGAAAGATCCAAAAAAGATGAGAGGAGACTTTATTGATAATCTAGTCTATACAGCTCTTTTCAGCAGTAATGAACAATTGGTCACCATAGCTTCAGACCTCATCTATCGCATCTCAGAACTAGCTCACTGTTCTTCAACCTCGATTTACCCGCTCTACCGAGCCTTCGGGGAAGGAAAAGTGCATGGCTTTACCGTGCCTGCTATCAATGTTCGGACACTCACCTATGACACTGCCCGACTCGTTTTTCGTTTGATGCAAGAAAAAAAAATTGGCGCAGTCGTTTTTGAAATAGCTCGCTCAGAAATTGAATACACACATCAATCACCCCAAGAATATGCGGTGGCAGTTCTGGCAGCTGCTATCAAAGAGGAATATGTGGGACCTGTCTTTATCCAAGGCGACCATTATCAGTTCAGTAAAAAGAAATTCGCCGAGGATAAAGAGATGGAAATTAATAAAATCAAAGCGCTTATCAAGAAATCACTTGCAGCGCGCTTTTACAACATCGACATTGACGCTTCTACCTTAGTTGACCTTGAGCAAGTAAGTCTTTTAGACCAGCAAAAAAACAATAGCGAGATGACAGCTCTCCTCACCAAATACATTCACGAACTTCAACCTAAGGGAGTTACTGTCTCGATTGGCGGCGAGATTGGCCATATCGGAGGCAAAAATAGTACGGTTGAGGACTTTGAAGCCTTTATGCAGCTCTATCAGCAGGAAATTCCTCAGGATGGTATTACTAAAGTCAGCGTCCAGACCGGGACAAGTCATGGTGGTATTCCACTCCCCGATGGCAGTATTCAGAAAGTAGACCTGGACTTTGGCGTTTTAAAAAAAATTAGCCAAACTGCCAGAAGTAGATACCACCTAGGTGGAGCTGTGCAACATGGCGCTTCTACTCTCCCCCTATCTGCCTTCGATCACTTTGTCGAGAATGATACGCTTGAGATTCATTTAGCCACAGGGCTGCAAAATATTGTCTATGACACCATGCCTGATGATCTCCGCAGTGAGATGTATGCGTGGATTAAGGACAATCTTACAAACGAAAAAGAGGAGGGCTGGACTGAAGATCAATTCATCTACAAAACCCGCAAAAAAGCACTCGGGCCCTTCAAGCAAATGCTCTGGGATCTCACAGACGAAGAAAAAAAACCAATCGTTGCCAAATTGACAGAGCAGCTCACCACTATTTTTGATAAACTCCATACCTTTAATACCCGCGAAGTAGTTAATCAGTATGTCAAATAAACCTTTTAGTCTGACTGAGTTTGTCCTCCAAGACCAAAAATCTCACCAAGCAACCGGCAATCTCACGCTTCTTATTGAGAAGATTGAGTATACGAGTCGCATCATTGCTAGTCATATACGCCAAGCGGGGTTAGTCGATATTCTGGGAACAACTGGGACAAAAAATACCTTTAAGGAAGAAGTTAAAAAAATCGATGAGTTTAGTAACAGACTCTTAATTGAAAACCTGCAGCAAACGAACTGTGTGAACTATCTTGCCTCAGAAGAGCTGGAAAAACCAATGCTAGTGGACAAAAATGCACCCTACTCTATTTTTTTTGATCCCCTTGACGGCTCTGCCAATACTGACATCAACGCACCAATCGGCACAATTTTTTCAATATATCATCATCAAAGAGAGCTTCTTCAGAAAGGCTTTGAGCAAGTCGCTGCTGGCTATATTCTCTATGGAACGAGCGTGATGTTTGTTCTGACAACGGGAAATGGCGTCAATGGATTTACTCTCGATCCAGAAATTGGCTCTTATCTTCTCTCCCATCCCGATATTTCTATGCCTTCTTTTGGCAATATCTATAGTATTAACGAAGGTGAGAGTCTCTCTTTTCCCCAAAAAACTCAGGAATTTCTCTCCTTCCTCAAACAAGAAGATCAAGCCACAAAACGCCCCTATAAGCTTCGTTATATCGGCGCCATGGTTGCAGATGTGCATCGTACTCTTCTGAAGGGAGGCATCTTTCTCTATCCTGCGACGAAAAAAAATCCTCACGGCAAACTCCGCTTACTCTATGAGGCCAATCCGATGGCTTTCCTCATCACCCAAGCAGGTGGCATGGCAGTTTGTGGCAATCAACATATTCTTGATCTTCAACCCCATCATGTTCATCAGCAACTCCCAGTTGTACTCGGCAGCAAAGACAACGTAGAATTATATTTACAGTACCTCTCATGAAATTCATAGACGAAGTCACCATAACAGGAAAGCGCATTCTTTTACGCGTTGACTTTAATGTCTCATTTGATGCTCAACATCGCATTCTGGACGATGAACGTATCCAGCGAACCTTACCAACCATCCGCTATCTTCTCGAGGAAAATGATTTCCCTATTTTACTTTCTCATCTTGGACAACCCAAAGGCAGAGAGGAAACGCTCTCTCTCAGACCGGTCGCGCTCAGACTCCAAGAGTTACTCCCGCAGATAAAAGTACATTTTGTCCAGGATTTATCCTCCCTGCCAATAGAAAATACCCGAAGTGGGATTAAAAAACAGCTTGTTTTGCTTGAGAATATACGCTTTTTTAAGGGCGAGACCAGCAACGATCCAACATTTGCTAAATACCTTGCCTCCTTTGGGGATGTTTTCGTCAACGACGCGTTCGGCGTCTCGCATCGAAAAGAAACCTCCGTTGTTGGCTTGCCTTCTTTCCTTCCATCATATGGCGGTCTCCTCCTCAAAAAAGAAATTACGATGATTGACCAGCTTCTGCATCACCCGACCCATCCTTTTGTGGCAATTTTGGGAGGAGCTAAAATTTCAACCAAAATAACCGTTATCAAAAAATTAATGACTCTAGCTGACTCGATTTTACTAGGAGGCGGCCTGGCCAATACTTTTTTGCTCGCTCAAGGACTTCAAGTTGGTAAAAGTTTGGTTGAGGAACAAGAGGTAGCAACCGCCAGACAATTACTCGATACTGCCCAACAGGAAAATGTAGCCCTTCTTCTGCCAACCGATGTCGTGGTTGGAAGACAAGATGGCAGCTCCCAGGAAACCAAGTCTGTAACTCGTCTTGAGAGTACAGATACAATCTTTGATATTGGCCCTCATACGATTGAGAGCTATCAAGCAGCCATTAGCCATGGCAAATCACTTTTGTGGAACGGCCCGTTAGGTTATTTTGAGACACCGGTCTTTGCAAAAGGAACCGATGCAATCTTTACAGCCCTTACCCAAAATCAAAAAGCTACCTCAGTCATTGGCGGCGGAGAAACGCTTACTTCCATCGCCCATCTGCCAGGGCATGACAAAATTACGCACATCTCAACCGGCGGCGGGGCGCTACTTGAATATATTGCCAACGGCACACTGCCAGGAATTGATGCTCTCAAATAGTCAGATTTGTGGTAAATTTGTCTGAATCTCTATTCTTTTTTGTCAAGATACCTTAACAAACTTTCAATATGATCAGACTATGAGTGGAAAAGAAATTGGTCGGGGGTTAGGTTCTCAAGAACCTTCTCATATTCATCTTCCGAGACGACCCAGAGAGGCAGTCGAGGACTACCCGATCGAAGGATTAGATAGAGAAGCAACGGGAGAATCGCTAAGGCCTTATGGAGAGACACCCCTTGTTCCTCCTCATACACCTGGAAAGACGTTGCACCCGAGGCAAAGACCCACTAGCTAGTATTCTTTTCCTTTCTCCTCTATAATAACTTCATGCTCAGTCAGCTCAAACATCTTCTCGACGTCCATTTCCTCGTTCAGACATTTGGCCTTCCTGGCATCACCCTCATTATCTTTGCCGAGACAGGCTTGATGTTAGGGTTTTTTCTTCCAGGAGATAGCCTGCTAATTACCGGTGGAATTTTTGCTGCCAAAGGAGATATGAGCTTGCCAGCACTCTTCTTCTTCGTTTTCCTTGCTGCCTCTCTTGGTAATATTGCGGGATATTTTTTTGGTCACAAAGTCGGAAGACGGCTTTTTCATCGCTCTGATTCATTCCTTTTTAAGAAAGAATATGTCGAGAGCGCACAGGAGTTTTACAAAAAGCACGGCGGCAAGGCTGTCATTCTGGCGCGCTTTATGCCGATTATTCGTACCTTTGCCCCCATTGTTGCGGGTATTGCACAGATGGATTTGACAACCTTTGTCATCTACAGTGTCATCGGTAGTCTCCTTTGGGCAGTTGGCCTGACACTCATTGGTTTTTATCTCGGTCAGCTCATCCCTGATAAATATTTTGAGCCAATTATCCTTGGAGTAATCTTTGTCTCACTCTTGCCCGCTATCATCCATGCCCTCAAATCCAAAAGTACTCGTCAAAAGCTGCTGGGGATCATTAAACGCTAAGCTCTCGTCTGGATCTTAAGAAGAAATAGCCAACTACTACAAATGTGAGGATAGGACTAATCCATTCTGGGATTTGGTATCCAAACGCATCCAATACCATAATTGAGCTCAGGCCAAGGATTGAATACATTGCTCCATTTTTGAGGTAGCGATATTTTTTTATGCGTTCGATATTCCCCACCGTCAGCTGTCTCAGAACAAACGCGCCAATACCATTACCTATTAAAATCAGGGGCACAGACAGGGTAAAGGCAAACGCGCCTAAGACTCCATCGATGGAAAATGTGGCATCAATAACTTCCAGGAAAAAAATCTTGCTCAGATCCGATGTCCCCTTGGCTAGTAGCTTTTCTTCCTGACTCTCAGCGTTTTTCTGAAAACCATGGCTGATAAAAAATGCCGTTGACCCCAGAACGGCACTCAAGGCAAGAACTGGATTGACCTGAAGAGCTGCATAGACAATTCCGGCTAAAAAAATTGAAACCACTGCATAAAACCACACGCCTTGCTGACTAAAAAACCGCTCAGGAGCCAACCCATACGACTTAGGCTCCATAAAAAGCCAGGAGAAGAAAAGAAATAAAAGGAACACTCCCCCACCCAATAACAACAGCGGAGAAGAGGCCTCAATTGCTTTATGAATACTAGGGTCATTACTAAATGTTGCCAAAAGCGCTCCGACTGGCCCAAGCTGTGGAGAGGTTGCCCAGATAATCGCCCATGGCAAAAGTCCCCGCATAACAAAAACCGCAAATACAACTCCCCAGCTGAGAAACCACCGTCTTCCTTTTACCTGCATCGTTGAAAGAACCTGGGCGTTAATAATAGCGTTATCGATACTACTAACTATTTCAAAGAGGCAAAGGCCAATAATTGTCAGGAGAATCGTAATAACTGGCATGAGTGCCAATTATATCATTGTTTATTAAGAACGCAGTTAGCGTCCAAC
This sequence comes from Patescibacteria group bacterium, assembly GCA_035549055.1. GTDB lineage: Bacteria > Patescibacteriota > Microgenomatia > Levybacterales > UBA12049 > JACROF01. The sequence goes on from DASZRR010000041.1 coordinate 11,547, forward strand.
AAAAGTTAGGTCAATCATAAGATCCTCTGCCAAATTAGTATCCAGCAACAACTTCCCCCCTAAGTCACTCACAGGGACGCTGGAGGTAAAAAGCTTGGAATCTACCGGGTAGAAAACGGTCAATGTATAGCTATCGCTCTGTGTCCCCGGCTGTTTGGCAACCCAGAGATCATAATTCCATTTAGGCAGACTGGTCTTGGCTCTATCCTGAAGGGTATAACTCATACTCACAGTCTTTGTCTGTCCTTGCAGAACAGTCAACGGAAGGCCAAAAACTTCCCTTCCCTTTTCTTCTGATTGCTCTATCTCAATTCCCTCAGGGGGCTTAAAAGATTTGGCTAGGTAGAGACTAGGGTTGGTAATAGCCTGATAAATTTTTTGTGAGACACCATCGATGGTGACATCTGTAACTGAGGCGCCTTCAGGGGTGAGCAAACGAACGTAAGCTCTATAGTCTCCCCCAAACTCTTTATCCTTGTTACTCATATTGGCATACGTGATTGAGACCTTCTCACTTATCTCCCCATCCCCAGCAATTGTGACTTCCTGAGCAATTGCCCGTTTAAGATAATAATTAACTTTATTTTGACCAATATTTGCGTCATTTACAGACATGGCATCCAGGACTGTATCCCCTGCTCCCAGCCTCGTGTCAGTAATATCTCCTGAAAGATTGTTGACGCTAAAAAGTTTTTGCATGATAGGATCGGGAAAGGCAAATAAAATATGTTTTTCTGCAATTGCCTGACTGAGAACTTCTCCTAAGCGTTGGTAGGAGAAATGTTGTTGTTCTATTCTCATAAGAAGTGCTGTTTCGGCAGAGCGGAGAAAATCTTGTTTTTGGGTAGACCCAGGGAAAAAATTATTCTCTGCGTGTTGCTGTGTCAGAAGGTAAAAATTATCTTTCGTTAAAGTCTGATGATAATCTGGCAGACTAATCGGACCTGTCACGTCTAAAAGAGAGTTAAGGAAGCTAACATCAATGCCAATGACACCATCGACATTCTGGCCTGTTTCTAATTTGAGAAACGACGCTGCCTGTGACGCGCTTTGCGGAAAATCAGGATCAAAATTACTATCGCGCAAAAACCAATGAGGGGCACCCATATACCGAGCCAAGGGGAAAGGGGGAGTGACATCACTGGTCAACTTGCCATCGGCATCATAGACATTATGAATGGTAAAGTCACGCATTCTCCCTTGATTGAGAGTAAGTAGGCCATATGAACCAATAAAACCGCCTCCCGGACGGAGTTCAAAGTTGTTTTGGAAAAGTACCAGGTAGGTTTTGGCTCCATCAAATCCCAGCAGAGTAGGCGAAACGTCGAGGAGATTGACAACCAAAGAAAGCGGCTTTTGAAATTTCGTGAGCTCCTTTTTATAAATTGGAGGAAGAGTACCTTCTGCCTGAATCGTCTGCATGGAGGTTATGGCTAGTTTAAATCTATCCAAAGCATCTAGATACTGCTGTTTTGAGTTGCCGGTAGTTGATCCCATCAATGATTGAAAGGCAAGAAAACTGCTCAGAAGCTCAACTGATGTATCTGAAAGTTGATGACCTGTGTGGATGAGCCCGTCAAAACCTGCCAGTTGATCGCCGATTCCGCCAATTTGTACGATAGCACTGACTGTCTGTGCAGTATCGTCTGATAAAGCAAACGAGGTTTGCGCTGCTTTGGCTGAAGCAAGGGCTGAGGATAACTTCCCTTGGTCAACTAACTGTTCTGTTTGCTTGAGAAAAAATCCACCTGTCAGTGCTGCGCCTAAGGTTAAAAGGAAAGGCAAAGCAAGAATGAAGAAAAAAATCGGGATGGCAAGCCAGAGAGGTGATCTCGTCTTAGATACGCTTGAGGACAAGAAGCTGGATTTGTACTGTATTTTCCTATTTTGTTGGTGCGGGATAAAGACCAAATCGAGCTTGTGGAGTGATCTTGCCCAAGACAAATCACTCGGCTCAGGCAAAGCAGATTGAGGGAAATGATAGGCAGGGAAAAACTGTTTTTTCTTACTAAAATCAATCTTTAGTAAGGGGTTAATTTTCTGTAGCTCTCGGCAAAATGAAAGCTGAGTGACTGGATGGCGAGGAAGAATCGCTAATGTCTCCCCCGAAGCCACAGACTGGCATGCAGCAGCAACTGCCGCAATCGCGTCATCACGATAAACTGGGAACAAAAGTTCGAGTCCGTTATTACTCAAAACCACTCTACCGTGTTCTTTTGCCTGCCAAAGGAGATGACTAACAGGCGTCTGGGGAGACAGCATGTCTTCTGAAAAAATATCTCCAACCACGACAATCCTCGCTGGAGGATAAAGGTGCAAAACGCGATCGGCTATCTCTTTGGCATAATGGAAAATTGAGACTACAAAAATAAGTTCTGCTTGATTTTCTCGGGCCTTCTTGCTAAAGGCCGGCAGAGCTTCAAGCAATTCTTTCTCGCCCGAATAAATAATAAAGATACTTGAGAACGAATTGTCAGGAATTGCCGGAATTTTCTTAGTGAAGTCTATGGGAATAATCTGTTTGTGAGTGATACTTTGGCTACTGACCAATACAGTCATGGTTTTTTTTGAGGTATATTGAGCAAGCGAGACACCAAGTGTTCCTTGCTTATCAACAATGAGTATGGGAGAAGTCAGAGACGGCATAGGCAGTATCTCTATTGTATCAGAGAAAAGTTGGATGCCTTAAACTTTCCTTGACCTACGGATTCGAGAATTTTTCACAGGAGTGGAAATGGCACTTTTGCCTGATTTATCAATTCTTTTAGTTGTTCTAAGATTTTTCACTATTTGGTGTGACAACTTACTCTTCTGTGAAATAACCGGCATCACAACGACCCCGAAAACGAAGGCTGTCAGGAGTTGCCCTTGATGGAGAGTGTAGAGATAGTGATCAGTTGTCCCCAAAAGCAGCCACACTCCAAGGAGGCACACTCTGCCTAGACGATCCTGTGATGGCAAGGTAAAAACCCGCCAAATAGACCAAGCAATAACAAAACAAAATACTGTCAAGCCTATCATTCCTGTCTCAGTCAAAATGAGTAGATAAACTGAGTGGACTGGTTGGAGAAGGGCAAGAGGGCTCTGTACAGGAAGCAGGGCAGCTAGACTCGGAAGAAAGTTTTGCAAGCCAACGCCAACTAATGGATGAGTCATAAAAAGAGTAACGGCATAGGTAAAAAGTGTCTCACGAATAG
>DASZRR010000042.1:0-18925 GCA_035549055.1 Patescibacteria group bacterium
CTCTGGCCTCTTTGACTTTGTCAGGATTGCCTTGGGAGAGAAGTAATTGATATCCTGAATAGATCAGAAGAATGAGGATAATGCCACCCGTGAGGCTGAGAAGAATAGCAAACATTTTCTGGACGAAATCAGTAGTATCGACAGGGATGAGTCCAAGTGAGCTTTCATACTCGAGACAAAGATCGATCTTGGCAGGGTTTGTGGTGTTAGTTGGAGGTTGGGTTGCAAAGGTGTCGTTCTTATCTGCAACTAATTTGAAAGGGAATTGGAGTCCAAGCGAGCACGGGGGCCTGACAGGCAGAGGATCACCTGTATCACACATGGGGGTTCCATCGTCTGCTTTACAGATATTGTCTTTATCACATTGATAGGAAGAATCAGTTACTCCGTCACAAATTGCAGCAGGCACAAGTTCATTGTTAGGATTGCAAGCAGTTGTTATTTGATCTGGCGTCGAGCAGGAACTTGCAGGCTGAGTTGCCTTGTCGACATTAGCGTTAGTCGCTGCATCTTGACATGCCTGCAGGACATAGAATGTCTGACTTGCATCTACGACAGTTGCTCCATCTGCGGGTTTGGCAGTTGAACTGTTGGGATCTCGACAGACGTATTGTGGACCAGTAACTCCTGCTTTTGATTGATCATAGACAGACCAGGTGCCACATTGGTTATTGCACGTCGGGTCGGTCCCAAATGTCTCAACTGCTGCAATTCCTGGCTTTTCAGTTGAAGCATGACAAGCCCCATCGGTGTAACAACCATAGGTAATATTGCTCGTCTGGAGGGCTATTTCACCGAATGGCTGTTTTGTGTTTTTGTCATTACAAGGATTACTTGCGTCCATGATAAAATCAGGAGAGTTTGCGTATCCGTCAGCGCTTGCATGAAAAGTAAAAACTGTTGGGTAGGTTTGAGTTCTATGTTGATCCCAGGCTTGTTGGGTAAAAGAACAGTAAGTATATGAAGTTGTTGTATTCAGTGGGATAGAGAAATCTCCTTCGGGTTGTGTATTGTCCTGAACACCGCTGGCTACGTGAAAAGTTAGTTTGGGATTTTTATCTTTTGGGATAGGATTACCCGAGGAATCAACAATGGGCGCTTGGATGGTACATTCTCTGATAACGTCGTTTCCATAAATCTGTAGCTCTCTTAGATAGTCGCTACCACAGGAGAGAAAGTTAGTTGGGTTCTGGACTTGTGTGGCCTCAACTTTCAGAGATAAAGGCAGAGAGATAAATAGCAAGGCCAGGAAAAGAAGGGGCAGGATCTTCCTCATTCTTCCATCCTAGATGAGGAGGAGAAGAAAATGCAAGAAAGAAGCATCTATGATATGCCAGGGATGTGGAGGAGGTCAACGCCAAGAACCTGGAGGATGACAAAAGAGAGGATAAGGAAGAGAAGGCCAATAATAGCCGAAGTGATACGCTCTCTGGCCTCTTTGACTTTGTCAGGATTGCCTTGGGAGAGAAGTAATTGATATCCTGAATAGATCAGAAGAATGAGGATAATGCCACCCGTGAGACTGAGAAGAATAGCGAAGAGCTTTTGGACGAAAGAGGTGACATCGATGGGGATAAGACCCAAAGAACTTTCGTACTGTGTGCAGAGGTCAATCTTGGCAGGATTTTTGGTGTTGACAGGTGGCTGTGTTGCAGTCGTGTCGTTTTTGGTGATGACTAGTTTGAAGGGGAACTGCCATCCTTGGGTGCAGGGAGGTCTCAGAGGGAGAAGGTTGCCTGTATCACACATCGCAGAGCCGTCATCTGCTGTACAAAGCTTGTCATTATCGCATTGATAGGTGGGCTCAGTCCCTCCGCTACAAATCGCAGCAGGAACTAACTCGTTATTGGGGCTACATTTATCAGCTATTTGGCTGACTGTCGAGCAGGCCGGGGGAGTAATATCGACGTTAGCTGATCCTTGATTGACCGTGTTACTAGTATTGGAGACAGTCAAATTATCGACACAGCCATATGTCTGTCCATCGCTGTCAAGTGTACCGCTCACGGTTAGTGCTAAAGGATTGGAAGCATTGGAAGGGACAGTCAGAGAGGTCGAGACATCACACCCTGCAGACGTGGTACAGTAGGCGTTAACTGGGCTATTTTTGTCAAAATAAAAAGAGTAGTGTCCGTTCTGAAAATTGCTGATAAAGATATCTACTTGCTCGCCAGTCGTGACACTTGAGAGTGTTTGTTGAGTTGAATGATCCTTCACTGATCCGATAGAAAATTTAGTACAATTTCCTGTGTTTTTGGGGTCGACTTGGAATTGGCTTGCTACCGAGATAGGTTGGTTGGTCGTGGTATCGACAAGATTCCCCTGAAGTATGAGATAAAAAGTTTGCGGCGCGGTCTCGGAGGAACTCATGCCAATTTGAGTCGTATCTAAGTTCCCTTTAACCAGGCACTGATTGCCACTCACGGTAAAAGAAAAGTTCATAAAAGGAGCTTTACTTCCGGTTGTTCCATTTAAGTCAGGAGAATTACACACAAAAGTATTTCCTTCGGTATTGACCAAAATAGAGATAGTTTTTGCTCCGCTTCCTCCGCTTTGATTAGTGCTTTTTGTTACCGCTAAATTAAAATGTAGTTCTGAAGCCTGGGTCGTTCCTAAGGGGATTGAAAAACTGACGTCAGGCTGACCTCCATAGGTAACTTCTTTGGCGATTGTGGGAGGGTTGACTGTTGCTGCCTGGATAGACTGTACAGGTATCGTCAGCGAAATTATAGACAGAAGAAAAATAATTGTGAGACGTAAAAATTGTTTCATAGAGAGAAGTGCTCCTATTTAGCATAGGAGATAGAGGAAAAGTTTGCAATTTGTTTGCTATGGTTAGTTCAAGAGGCTACAATATCCCTATGGAACCGAAATATTTTGAGACACTTTATTCTGCAGACACTCGTCAGACAGAGTTGTCAAAGATAGTCAGTTTTGTTCGTGAAGGTTCCTCGTGTCAGCTTGTAGGATTGCCAGGCGTGGGTCGCAGTACATTGTTTGGGGTGTTGGTTCACAACAGAGAAGTTCGCCTCAAGCATTTTCCCAAGCATCATGACATCGTCCACTTCGTCCTCGTCAACTTCTCTGAAGTCAAGAAACGCCCCTTTTCAGACGTCGTCAAATTTCTTTTTTTGTGTCTCGGGACATCGCTTCGTGAACGGGCCATGCAGGAGGAGTATGAGTATATTGATGGACTTTTTAAAAAAGCCCTTGCCTACAATGACGAGCTGGTCCTCAGTCAGGACTTGAAAAACGCGATTGATTATTTGGCAATTGAGAAAAAACTGACAATTATTTTCCTTTTTGATCGCTTTGACGAGTATGTGCCACAGGTCAGTGATGAGTTATTTACCCTGCTTCGCTCTTTGCGGGATCGAGCAAAGTATCGCTTCTCTGTCATTTTTTCTCTCGCTAGACCTTTGGAGATGACAATTGAGCCTCAGCTTATGCATGATTTTAGCGACTTTATCAGCGGGCACGTCATTTATCTCTCGCTTTTTGACGCACCAAGTGTGGAATTTCGTATCAGCTATCTTGAGAAATTAACGGGCAAAAAAATTACTCAGGAGCAAAGAAAAGAAATTTTGAGGCTGACAGGTGGCCACCTGCGGCTCGTCAAAGTCTGTGTGGAGGCGATCATGGCCGAGCCAGAGCCGATAGGCCAGCTTGAAGAGTTTTTCCAATCCAAGTCGACGGTGCAGGCAGCCCTCAAAAGTATATGGCAAGGCTTAACGCCTGAGGAACAGGCAGATCTGGTAGACCGACAGTTCGCGACGAATGAATACTTGAGGCACGTCGGGCTGGTCACAGAGACAGGATTGGCTATACCTCTTTTTGCTCAGGCTTTGGAGCAGGGTCTCTTCAAAGAAAATGAAGCCAAGCTGGTCTATGATGAGACAAGTAACGTCATCAAAAAAGGAGAGACAGTCATCTCAGATGGACTGACCAAAGCTGAATTTCGTCTTCTGCGCTATCTTCTCCAGCATCCAGGTGAGGTAGTGGAGCGTGAGACAATTATTCATATCGTCTGGCAAGAAGACAAGACAACAGAAGGCGTGACAGAGCAAGCAGTCGACCAACTCCTTTTTCGTCTCAGACATAAAATTGAGGCAGAACCTACCCAGCCAAAGCATCTCCAGACGATCAAAGGGCGAGGAGTCAAATATACCCCTTGAGGCTAGTTAAGGCCGATTAAAAGCTTTTTGAAAGGATCATATCAAGTTTTGTCCGTCTCCGTGAGGCTATACTGTGCTCATGAATCCACATACACACGAAGGTTTGACTTCAGGTGAGGGCAACCTCTATGCTAGATCTATGCCAGATATCAATATTGCAGATCTAGAAAACGAGTACGAAGCACCCGATGAAGGGGAAGGCCTGACAGCTGCACAGGGGAGGTCTCGTCGAGATCGCCAACGCGCCTTTGATCAACGCCCCCAACGTCCTCGAACGCAAGTCTCAGATGCAGAAGCCGACAGGATTGCTGATGCAATGATTATTCAATATACCCAAGATACAAAAACTCCTCCTACCGAAGATCAAGTTAAGACATTCAAGTATATGGCAAAGAATGGGTATCGACCCCCTTGGTATAACCCAGCTCAAAATGCAAGACAGGGGTTACAGATGAGTCCAAGGGCTCGTGCTGAGAGAGAAGCCCAGATTCGAAGGGAAGAGACCGAGTTGAGGAGCGGTCGTATCCCAGATAAGTTTGTCGACCCACAATCAGGTGAGGCGTTCCCGCCTGAAATTATAGAACAAGCACGAGCAGAAGAGCGACGCATTATCAACGAAGGGGGAAATCCTCCTCCCATAGAAGCACTTCTTTTAGAGGCTGCTTATGGTTATAATCCTGGTCGGCGTCAAAAAGGCCTAGGAGGAGGGACAGAGGAAATTAAAGACGAATATGACTGGACTGGCCGTCAGATTAACTGCGCAGAGACGTTAGCTGAGGAACTGATGAGATTTGAGGATATTCCAAGATTTAAAGAAGGACCAGATGCATTGATGATAAATGGCGAATTTCAGCCCAATAACTTCCTTAAATGGGTGAGGCATTGGATGATGTACCATCATACGAAGTCTCCCGATTCAGAACATAACTTCGGCCATCTTATTGGACTACATCGACCGACTGGTGGCGTATCACTTGAGCAGATGCTCAATAATCCTACTCGCTACTTCCGTAGCCGTAATCATAAAGTAACCCACGGGCACAATGCTGGACAGCATGCAGTTTATGAAGGGCTTATCGAGCAGATAGAAAAAGAGATCTGGCTGTTTAGTACCTCACGCGTTTTTGATATCAAATACAAGTCAGAGATGGGAGACGAGGCCAAAGTTGCTTCAAATATCGGGAGCTTGTACTATCTCAGCCCTTTTACCAAAACAGTCTGGGACGGCCGTAGCTCGCTGTATCACATCATGACCATGGCCGAGAATCTCCAAGATAAATACTTTGTCAGGGAGACTAAAGGGGAGGATGCAGAACATGAGCTCAGACAAAAACCTGACGGCAAGATGGGGAGAGCGACTAATTTGGCATACCTGGTCTATTACAACCTTGCAGACAGGGAAATGCTTGAGAGGTTACTGGGTAAAGATGCGCCTCTTTTGAATGCGGCTAGAATTCGAAAAGAGATAGAGGATTTACGTAAGAACCCAGCTGCTCCCTTTCCAGAAGATCAAAAAGACACCTTTATAGATCCAGAACTTGTGAGAGGTTTGGACACATCAGATGGACTGATGAAGTTTATCAATGTCTTCAATACCCAAGGCAAGCCAAGTCGGGTCGTCTATATCGTGCGCAAGCTCATCCAAGAATCGCTCATTGAACAGGCAAAACTTCAAGATGGTGATATTACTAGTGAAGCGGCAAGGTCAGAGGCAGCCTATGCAGATACATTTGCCTACTCTATGGCGCGTTGGACAGGGGCGGCTGCGCGTAACGACACGACAGCTGTTGGGTATGATGCCTGGACGAGACTGCAGGTCACCGATGAGTATCGTAAGAAGCTTCTTAATCCTTCGCGTATCGGTGCATATGGAAGTCCATATACAATCCACGTCCTCAAGCAACTTACCACAGATTTCATGACAGGTACGAATGTCGAGCATGGCGATCTCGTCCAGGGTGAAGGAGGGAAGCTTGAGCTCAGACACAAAATGCTTCTGGATGTCCTCAGTGATATGCAACAACAAAATAAAGAAAATAATTCCAAGGGATATGATGATGTGGCTTCTCAACTCGTCTTTGGCGACAATGCGATGCGTATGTTTTCTGCCGACCATCTCAACCGCGGGGCAGCGATGTATGGTCAAGTATCAGGCGCTGAGGAGGTACATCTGGACAAATTCACCCAATTTGATCTGATTCGTGGCATTACGTTTGACCGTCATGGCTTTGAGGAAGCGCTCAAGGAGAAATTTTTCAAACCAATTCGCTATGCCTACTCGACGTATGCAGGGCTTGACCTCTCCAAGATGGTGCGTACCTCAGAGGGGCCAGAGAAAGGATTCAAAGACGTCCATCTGGCTGAGGCGATGTTTGGCCGTGATATCCTCGATATCCCGCCGCTTATTAAAAAAGGTAAAGAGCATATCTCCAAAAATGATCCTAAATGGTCCGAGAAAATCGACTGGGATTTTTTAGCTACAAAAGATGGGAAAGTAGCTCTCTGGCACCGTGTAGCCCTGACGCGTTTGGCAGCTGAGCTCTATGCCCATCGTGATGCGCATAGTCATGATCCCGCCTATGGCAATATGTACTATGAATCAATTATCCGCGCTCTAGAAGCAATTCCAGCAGAAGTAATGGGAGACGAGACATCAATACAATCCTCAAAGGAGGGCATGAAGCGGGCTTTCACCAAAGAAGAAATTGCTTGGCTGCGGCGTAAATCATCAACTGAGGTATGGCGATTGATGCGTAATCAAGTGGTCAAAGATACATTTATGGGGCTTGCCAAAGGCTTCTGGCAATCAATGGGACTTTCCCTCAAAGCCATGAAGCCTTAAGGATTTTGTTGATTTCCTCCACCGGGGAATGGGATTCTTCCACCTCTAAACCATCTGAATGGTGCTCTCTGGGACTCTCTCATTTGTCTAATGCCTGGTAGCCGTGTCATGCCATAGCGAGCCCAGCCAGCTTGATGCGTTTGCTTATCATAGGCGAATGGTCTCTTAGCTGCTGTCTTGACAGGTGTCATAACAGGTGCCACGCCACGGCCAACTCCTGTCACGATTGCATTACTGATGAGCTTGTTGGGTTCTGAGTGGAAGATCTGGCGCGTGAGAGTGAGGACTTCTGGCGTGATCATGAGGACACCAACGACGAGCAGAGACTGAATATGATTGGTAACTGATGGATTGCCGATGAATGAAGGCAAATAATAGACACTGCTTTTATCGGCAGTATTATAGGTCGGGATGGTAGAGATGATGCGGGCAATGACGAAAAGGAAGGCAGTGAGCGGGAAGACAGCCAAATGAGCAAGCATAAATCTCATCCAGGCGCTAAAGCCGAATTTACTGCCTGGGAGTAGCCCAACTCCTATATAAATAGGCGCGATCATCGTCCCAATGAGCGTATAGACATAGGCACGCAGCAGAGCAAACCACAATCGAACAAGAGCAAAAAGAATGGCAAGAAGTAAGATGAGGAAAATCAAAACGCTGGCGATGGCTTTGACTAATCCATAAAGAATTGCTTCTCCACAGCCACTGAGGTGGACTCCCGAGGCGCCAATTGAACAGCTGGCGTTATCTGAAAGGCCCAACAAGCTATTGATAATCGTCGTTGAGATCACCGTTGAGAGAGGGCCGGCCGCATTGCCTGCGATGCCTGCAATACCGTCTACATTGCCCAAATCATGGCCGAGGATATTTACATCAAACCCCTGACAACCAGTGTTATTGCCAAAAAGGCCATTGATATAGGCAATGGGGTTATTGAGCAGATCGCGTTCGGCACTTCCCTTGATAGCATCTGCCTGATCTAACTCGATCGGAGTAAGATTATTTGCATCTTTAGGGTTGAGGCAGTTGACCTGGTCGGGGACAAGAACATTGATCCCCACATACGTCACCACCCACATCGAGTCTACGAGTAGGCCGGCAATAGCGTAGGAAAAGGAAATGAGAATAAGGGTAATAACAATTTTGGGTAGCTGGTTTTGGATCGACATCACCGTGCGAGGATCAATTTTAAGTCGTAGCATAATACCAATACCGATAAAAATGAAGATGAGAATCATCAGGATAAAAGTGATGTTGCGCAATTTTAGCCAAACACCCTGAAGTGGTTGTAACTTGTCAAAGCCTGTTTGATTGGCAGCGTAGGTTTTCTTGAAAAGGCCAAACTGGCTCGCCATATACTCAAAATATGAGCCAGTTGAGATAGGCTTTTGGTACATTCCGCCAATCATCGTCGTCATCGTGCCGATGAGGCCTCCGAGTGGCTGGGAAGATGCAGTTGGTTTAAGCGTTTGTGAGACAGGGTCAATACTTAGGCAGCCACTGCCAGGATGGACGATGTCTTGACCAATGAGTTGACAGATAATCGCAGCACTCAGGTCGATGATGACCTCCTGGGCTTTGTAGTGCATATCAGATGGATCTGAGGTAGCAGTTGTCGTCTGGGCAAAAGTAGGCAACAGAGTAAAAGAGAAGAGAAGTGAAAGACTAATGACAAAGCCAAATAAACGTTTTACGGGGGGCAGGGACATATACTTCTAGTGTGCGTGATTTAACAATCTCTGTCAAGTTGCGCAAGGTGAGGTTCCCTCTGGGGACTAGTCCGCTTTTTAGTGACATCGCTTCTCATCTCGTCAGATGCGGAGGTGGTGGGATTCGAACCCACGTGAGCGTGAGCTCACAGCATTTCCAGTGCTGCGCCATGGACCAGCTAGGCGACACCTCCCTGATTTTTAAGTAAATTATAGGGGAGGTTAGTCCCTTTACGGGGCGACACCTCCTTAGTTTGTTTGATTACAAGCGTGGTAGTCTCTTGGGCGACGAGACCTCTGTAATCAGTCTAATAAATCAAAATATTTTCGTGCCTCTCTGCATACCTTTCGTTCGTCCTCGTAGGTAAGTCGTTGTTCGATCTCATCAACTGAAATCCACTCTACATTCTCTGACTCAATGTCATGCTGAGTGATATCTCCACCTGTATAGCGCATAAGAAAAAAATAGACTGTCTTTTTACGTTTTTCTCCTTCAAAGCTATAGAAATAGGTGATAGGGTTGAGTTCACGAAGTATTGTTCCTTGGGCACCTGTTTCTTCTTTGACTTCCCGAAGCGCCGCTTCTTCTTTGGTCTCACCTTTAATAGTGTCTCCTATATGTCCTTTGGGTAGACCACGATGGTGATAGCGTGAGCTCTCAATGACCAGCACCCATAACTTATCTTTTTCTTTCTTGACTACAACTCCACCTGCAGAGTATTCAAATTTCATACTATTGTCCGCATTTGATGCGGTACCCCTGGCGGGAATCGAACCCGCAACTCAGGATCCGGAATCCCGTGGTTTATCCATTAGCCTACAAGGGCATAGGCGGAGGGGGGGAGATTCGAACTCCCGGTCCTACAAAAAGAGTAAGACGGCGGTTTTCGAAACCGCTGCACTAAACCACTATGCGACCCCTCCTAAATTTTATGTTAATTTATATAAGGGGAAATGCCCTCGTGGTATGACACCTCCCGATAAGTACTCCCGGGAGGAGTCGAACCTCTGACCTCAACGTCCGCAACGTTGCGCTCTATCCAACTGAGCTACGGGAGCAAAAGAAAGTGTGTGTATTGTATCCAATATCTGATTCTGAAGCAAATATTTTTACTCAGATGTCGAGTGAGGACGTTTTTCTAGTGGGAAATTTTTTTCCATCCAACCTGCTGATCTTTCCATAAAACTTGGTTTGACATATTCTCTATAGGGCAAAAATTGGAGAAGGATATCGCGGACTTGTTCTTTGTGCATCATTCCCAAAACAATTGTCAGCTCGCCTGGATACCACGCCTTGGTGCCGACAATCAGCACATCCTCGCCATTTTGACGATTGAAGGAGAAATCATATAATTCCTGCCATAAAAAGAAATGATCCTCGACCATAATCCCCTGGAGGGTAATTTTATAGTGAAAGTCATGCGGTGGAACGGTATTGAGGGCATATGTCAGAAAAACCAGCGCGACGACTAACACCATCAGGTCATATTGGGAGAAAAGAAAAAGAATGATCTCAACAAGGAGCATGATAATCAGAATATTAAGAAAATATTCTTTATTTCTTTTGCGAAAAGGTCTGCCTGGTGCTGACCAAGCCAAAAGTGTTTTGAGTTCATTGCCATTGTCTGTTTTCGCATTCATCGTATGCTCGGGCAGCAATTCCTCCTGAGGTGGTGGCAAAAGGCGTGAAGGATCCATATCCTTACTGTAACTAAGTTGGGAACAATGGTCAAGCTGGTGCTGTTGTCCCCGGAGTGTTAGATCTGATATACTTTGAGCCTAGTAGCGGCAATTCGGATGTGCTATGTAGAATTGACTTAATAATCAAGGAGAGGTCGCATAGTGGTCTAGTGCGGATGTCTTGAAAACATCTGAGGGTTCACGCCTTCCGCGAGTTCGAATCTCGCCCTCTCCGCTCAAAAAGAAGCCCCGCTTAGAGCGGGGCCTCTTACCCAAAAAGACTTATTACTTTGCTATCTCTTTTGCCTTTTTGGCCACCTTAATTTTCTTGGGTTCTGCTTTCTGAACTTTTCTAAATGTTAGATGCAAAACGCCATTGTCTAGCTCAGCTTTGGGTTCCTCATCCGTAACGATACCCTGAGGAAGACGGAAAGAATAGTTGAAGGAGGTTGCCAAAGAGGTCATGAAGTAGCGCCTCTTGTCTTTCTCCTCTTCTTTCTCCTCACTATGAGCGGTGATGCGAACGATGCCATCTTCAATTGAGACATCAATCTTATCTTCGGTAATGCCTGGTAAAGCTGCCTGCGCAACAATTGCATCATCAGTCTCATAGAGGTTAAGACCTTGGCCCATGAGACGAGAGACCCCTGGGATAGTGGGTAACTCCCAGTCCTCATCAAGCATCGATTGTAGGTTCCATGGACTCCAGCGAATAATTGCCATATCTATCACCTCCTCCCATACGCTTTGGCACTCTTATACATCAAGTGCTAATATTTTGTCAAGGGTTTATGTCACTTAGACGCGACTTGCGCGAAGTGCATTGAGGATTACTGCCACATCAATTGCTTCCTGCAACCCTGCACCCAGGAGAGGAGGGATAAGACCGAAAGACGCCAAGATCATCCCCGCAATACTTAAACCAATACCCCAGAGAATACTTTGAACTGCAATAGCAATTGTTCGTTTGGCAATAGTCAGTGATAAGGCAGCGAGTTCAAAATCTCCCCCTAAGATCACGATATCGGCAGCCTCAGAGGCTGCAGTTTGTTCCTGATTACTAAAAACTAGCCCAACATCTGCTAGCGCCAGGGCGGGTGCATCATTAATCCCATCGCCAATCATGGCGATAATGCGGTGCTGTTTTTTCAGCTCTGCTATCCCTTGCTGTTTGTCCTCCGGCTTCATCTCTGCTTTGACAGTGACTGAAGTCCCTAATTGTTCTACAATTTTGTCTGCGGCAGATTGACGATCGCCAGTAAAGATCATCAATTCATACCCTAATTTTTTGAGTTTATTGATTGTTGGCCGCGAATCAGCTTTGGGAACATCAGCAAAAGCGAGTGTTGCAATATCTTGATTATCTTGTTTTACCTCAACCATAATACCAGCCTGTAAGTTTTGCTCTACGCGTTTGATACTAAAGCGTTTGTTATTGACGACCCCTGAGATCCCTTGGCCCAGTTCCTCCTCAACATTGCTTACCTCAACGGGGTTGATCTTTTCATCTTTGGCTTTGCTGATAACTGCCTTGGCTAGAGGGTGAAGCGAGTTACGTTCAATGGCTGAGGCGATAGCGAGGATAGATTCCCTAGTATAGTTTTTATTCAGAACAGTAATATCTGTGAGCTGTGGCTGCCCAAGGGTGATAGTTCCTGTCTTGTCAAAGACGATGGTATTGACACGCTGCAAGACCTCAAGGGAGGCAAGCTTTTTGATAATAATTCTTTTTTTGGCTCCAGCATTGACACCACCTAAGAGAGCAATTGGAGTTGCAATAATGAGGGGACAGGGAGTAGCAATGACCAGGACTGCGAGTGCACCTGAGAGTCCTCCGAGATGGAAAAAAGCAAAAGTCGCGATAGCGAGTGTGATGAGCGTAAAGAAGGTACTGTACTTATCGGCCAAACGCACAAGAGGGGCTTTTTCTTCTTGGGCACTTTGCACCATCTGAATGATCTTACGATAGGTTGAGTCCGCTTCAGCCCGGGTGACCTTGATGACAATTGGCTCACCTGTATTGACCGTACCGCTGCGGATAATATCTCCCTTAACTTTATCGATGATATACGGCTCGCCAGTCAGGGAAGACTCATCAGTCAGGCCATACTCTGACACGAGTTGCCCATCCAGCGGAATTACCTCGCCTTTTCTGATGAGAATTTGTTGTCCCACTTCAACTGAGCCTATTTTGATTGTCTCGCCTGGGTTATTGTCTTGCCAGAGAATTACGTCTTGGGGAATACGATCAACGAGTTTGGTCAGGGAACGCTTGGCTTGTTTGGCGCCATATTCTTCCAACGTATCGCCACTTGAGATCATCAGTGCGATAATGGCAGCGACTAAATACTCACCAGTGATGACCGAGACGACGACCGCCAAAATGGCGATATAATCAAGGGCAAAATGTTTTTTAAGAAGTTCTCGTCCCGCTTCAAAAAAAAGCGTATAACTGCCAATCAGTATGGCCAGAAAAATAGCAATTGTTGCTAAGAAAGGGAGATGACTCAACAAAAAAAGACCATAGAGAATAATTCCGATCAGGACAAGAAGTGGGTTACGAAAGTTTTTATAGACCGTTTGCACGCGCTGCATACCCAAAGTATAGCAGGGAAGTGAGTATCAAAGCGTGATGGAGATCACTTGAGCGGTGGAGACAGGATTTCCCACAAGGGGACTAGTCAGCCAGCTGGCTGACGTCGCTTCTCATCCTGTCTGAGCGGAGGAGACAGGATTCGAACCTGCGCGAGCTCTTTTAGAAGCTCAGAGGCTTAGCATGCCCCCGCAATGGACCAACTATGCGACTCCTCCTAGATTAATACGTTTAAAATTAGGAGAAGTGCTCTTGAGTACGACTCCTCCTAGAAGTGTGGAGTCGATTATACCATGAGGGAAGGCTTATTCATTGTCATAGATATCATCGACTCCTAGGACGAAGCTGTCATAGGCATCCTCGGCTCCGTAAAGGACCCAACGGGAGACAGTATTGAGGTTTCCCCTAAGATTAAGTTTGGTATCAATCTCAAGCATAAGTCTGCGTTTTTCAGCACTGATAATACGTTTGCCATCTTTAAGGAGACGAATATCATTGCGTAAGACAGCAAGTTCGTTCGCTTTCGCACCCCAGTCCATTGTCGCTTGAATCTTCTCTGTCGAAGAAGCATTCTCCATCTTTTGTCTTAGCCCATCCAGTTGGGCTTTGGCCGCATCGCGTTGCTCACGTTTCTTTTCAATAAGAGTAGGTAGGTTGCGCAGTTGCATTTCAAGCGCCATGATTGTCTGGATTGCTTTACGAACGTCTTTTTGTGTTTGCGATTCTTGCGCAAATCGCTTGCTATATTCTTTTGGATCTCGCAGATAAAGATCTGCAAATTCTCTAGCAAATGCTTGTTCTTGGGCAGTTGTTTGAATACCTTCAGATTGGGCACGCAATTCTTCGAGACGTTGTATCATTTGGACTGGGTCACCTTCATGGCGTTGGATTTTCTCAACCAAGTCTGCGACCTCATTTTTAATTTGTTCTGCTTGTTGTTCAGGTGTTAGATTCGGGGTTTCGGCTGTTGTGGGCGTTCCCTGTTTTTCTGCTTCTAATTTATCTCTCTCTGCCATTTCATTGTCACTGAGAACTTCGCCTGCTTCGAGTCTGCGATTGAAATCCTCCAAGCGTTGGGTACTCGTTGCTTCACGATTTAGTTGATTTAATTCCCTCCATTCCTCAGGTGTTTTATCTTTTTTGTCTTTGAGTTCCTGTCTCCTAACAGTTTGTTTGTCAGCTGCTTCATTGCCAGTCGGCGTGGCGGTTTCTACTGGTGTAGCTGGTCGTGAAGCAGCTTCTGCTTTCAATTTATCAACTTGTGCCTGTTGTTGGGCGATCCTTTCAGGTGTTGCCCCACTAGCTTGTAAATCTCGCAATTGTTGTTCTGCGAGGGCGACATCTGAAAGAGGAGGTGTCGCTGCTTCAGCAGCACCATTTGTAACTGCTCCTGGGAGATCTCTACTAGGTACGCCTGCAAGATCGCTTGTTTCCTGTCGCCATGCATTGATGCCCTCAGCGTCAATTGGTTGCTCTCCTGAAGCATTAGGGCCGGGTTGACTTGCCCCAAAACGCCGTTGGGCATCCGAAGCTGCCGCAGCGACATTGGCGTCGGTGCCTGCTTCACTGCTCGTATTCATCGCGCCTGGAGGTATTACTTCAGCTGCGGGACTAGTCGTATCGGTATGTGGCTCGCCTCTCCTTACGACGAAAGGGCTATCTACTTTGGGTGGAAGATTTGAAGCCATACTCTCTATGGGGGAAGTTGCTATCTCAGGAGCGTTAGGTGGATGGGTAAGACTATCAGCATTAATTGTCCCAGTACTCAGTTCTTGGATTAAGGGAGCAGCATTCCCCGGTGTGATATCAGGCAGAGCGCCAGCAGCAGCTGAGGCTATTGGTGTGAAGGTCTCAATTTTTGGTGCAGCGGTTGTCCCTTCTAGTGTGGCAGACATATTATTGTTTGGCGATTTGAATCGCTTGATCTATATTACCAGCTTTTATGTGCTGGCGCATCTTTTCAATAAGTATATCTTTGTGTTGTTCACTAAAATAAGCATCAATGTACTCGTTGAGTGTAGCAAACTGTGCGTTATAGCGCGTGAATTGCTCGATTTTACTTTTGGCATCCTCAACTGAGGCAAAAGGCTCAATTTGCAAAAAAGCTGTGGCTAACTGTTTGGCGCTCGCATTATCGAGAGTTTTGCTGCGAACTTCGTCAACGAGCTTTTTCAAAAAAAGATATTCAAGCTGTCTGGTCACAAGTTGGAGGTCTTGCATCCTTTTTAGAATAGAACAACATTTGCATCGATTGCAACTTTGCTAAACTGAAAGAGTGGATTTTCTCTCCGCTCTTTTCCCCAAGAGATGTATTCATTGCCGCAAAGCGGGTGAATATCTTTGCAGTGACTGTTTTGTCAAATTTGATTTCAGCGTCACTCTTATCTGCGCGGTTTGTGGCCGACCTGCGATTAGTGGCTTGACACATCCTGTGTGCAAGGGCAGATACGATATCGATGGGGTTTTTGCCAGTCTGGTCTATCAAGGCATGGCAAAAAAACTCGTCTACCAGTTCAAATTCGCACCCTTTCTCACCGATCTGCGCACTGTCATTGGCGATTTTTTTTATGAAGGCCTGATCCAGCAGGAGATGTTTATGAAGATTCCCAAACAGAATGCTATTTTTGTACCAATTCCCCTCTCCTTAAAGAAAGAGCGTAGACGTGGCTACAACCAGGCAGATATACTCTCGAGAGATTTGGGTAAGAAGTTGGGCATACCTAGTGGTTCTCTCCTCAAGCGTGTAAAAGAAGTGCCTACCCAAGTGGGTAAGACCCAACAAGAACGGCGGGGAAATATCAAAGGCGTGTTTGCGATCAGACCTGGGAGTCTGAACACGATAAAAAACAAAACTATTTTTGTGATCGATGATATTGTCACCTCAGGAGCAACGCTCAATGAGGCAGCCAAAATCCTCAAACGGCAGGGAGCACGTGAGGTGTGGGGTCTGGCTCTGGCGCATGGGAGCTAGCGGAAGATGAGGGAATCAATCAGATTGGGGTCTGAAGGGATAGCTTGCTCTTTGGCTGTCAAGAGATACTTCTGAATACGAAATCCATTGGCAAAGCTGATCGTTTGCTCAGGCTTTTTGTTGATATTGACTTTATGCTGCACCCACCAGTCGCCGCCAATTGAGCCGTTTTGTCCACCAGGTGGAGAGACAAGAAGATACGTAATAGCTTTTTTTTGATAAGGAGCAACACTCACCTTTGGATTTTGCTCTGCGACATAGTCCATAGCATAGCGGGGACTATAACCAAACTGGTCAGGAGAAAATACATAGTAGCCAAAGGATGGATCTTTTTGGGCAAAAACAGTCTGCGCCAGTTTGAGATTAAACAACCACGAGCCTGAATCATATCCGATATAGTGTTGGATCATAGTGTTTTTATAGATAATTCCCTGTTGCCAGTTGGCAAGCAGGAGCAGGCCAAAACCGGCCAGAAAAAGAAATTTTGGCAGGATTTTATATCCTGCGCCAAGCATGAGTACCGTAGCAGGCAGGAATGGCCAGACATAATATCCCCAGATCACCCCCCTAAAAGCAAAGGCAAAAATCCAATACCCCAAGAAAAGATAGAAAAAAAGCAGGACACTTTGTCCGAAAGATGTGGTCCGTTGGCGATATCCTTGATAGAGTAAAAAAGCAAAATAGCCAAAAAGAAGTACGATGAGAAGGAGAGGAGCCTCTGACACAGGAGTTAAGGAATGCATGAATTCACTCAGCCGATTCATGAGCATGGCATGAGGCGTGAAATTATCAACAGCGCCACTTTTGCCACTGATATAAGTCAGAAAAGCGTGAAATTCCAAAAAATTGTGCCTGAGATCAAAGACAAGGTAGGTTGAAAAGGGAAGGAGTAGAACAAGGAAAGACAGAAAATGAGTAAAGAGTTTGGTATGAACTATTTTGACTAGGATAAGAAGCGTACTCAAGATGAGGATAGGCATGCCAAAGGCTATCTGGAACTGGATGAGAAAACCTGCGCAAAAAAGCGCAGCGACCAGATAAAGAGCTTTTTTGTTCGTCAGATAATTAAAGAGAAAATAAAAATACAACGGGAAGACCAGAACTGCGCCAAATGGGTTAAAAAGTGTCGAAGTCGTTGCTATTGACGCAGCTGAAACAAGAACTGCACTAAATACTCCAGCCGTTTTTCCGTAGAGCCTGAATCCGACAAAACCAACGAGTCCTGCCAAGAGGGCTGTCAGAAAAACCCAAAACCAGCCAACGATTACAGGATTACCATGACCAAGTAGGAAGGCTGGTAAATTCAAATAAATCCAGGCAGGTCCATGAAAAATGCCTGGAATCCCGCCAGAACGAGGGCCGATAAGAGGGATGCTGTGATTTTTGACGACATCTTCCAGCAAGAGAAAGTCGCGGGCGAGATCGGTATTAAAGCCAACATCGCCGTGCAGAACTGAGGTTGCAGATAAGTAAAGATTATAAATAACTGTCACGAGTCCAAGGATCAAAAAGAAAGGATGGAGAAAAGAGTGCTGAATAGAAGATGATTTTTTACGTTTTATACCGCGTAAACGCTTCATTCTTCTCATCTTAACACATCTCTAGCATATGGTTTCTCCAGTAAAAAACCCGCCGTTCTGGCGGGTTTTAGTCTGTGGACACAGTTGAAATAAGTTGGAACCGAATTATGGAGTATATCGAGAGGTGGTATCCGATTTTACAAAATAGCCATAGATTAGCTTCGACTTAGTATCACATATAAGTGTTAGAACAGGAATATGCTAATATTCAACTATGGGAGAAAGTGATAGCCCACAAGTAGATATAGTTCCAGATACAACAAGTAGTTCTAAGGATGCAGGTAAACTTACAGATGCCCTAACACGGTTACGAGAGCAAGTTCACACTCAAGAGAGAGAAGCTCTTATGCAGCGTTTAAGAACAGATCCTGAAAAGACAGAAGAAGAACAAAGGTTAGGAGTATATCTTGAGGAGATTGAACCACAAGTACGAGGTGCCGTAAGAGAACTTAATAGAAAGGGTTTTCCTACTTATTCTTCAGGATTTTGGGGTCATGAAAGTGAGTATCAGGCTATAGAAGGAGATTTTCGGCTTGATGAAGCGACTGTAGAAATATTGAGAGGTAAGGGTGTTGAGGTTACTGTTGAACCTTCCTGGAAGTATAGCGTTGAACAACAAGCAGGTGTTGCCCATCCTGATACACCTGAAGATGCAAAGTTTACAACAGATATTCGTTTTAAACCAGCTACTGCAGATCTTCAGGATATAGAACAAAAATGGGGGGAGATTGCTACTGCCTTTCCTGATAGAGGAATCCCAGCAGTAAATTGGTATAGAGAACAAACTAAAATAAAAGGATTAGATTGAATTAACAACCTAATCCTTCATTGTGGAGATGTCCGGATGTGATCCGGAGTCCGAAAATATACAGTAATAACATCTACAAGCGTATTCCGTTCATTTTTGTCATGAAGCCGTGACCAACGAACAGGTATAACTTCATCAAGATTGAAAAAATCCGGTGTCCCGCTCAATCAATCGGGATCCTTGACTCAACTGTTGAGAATACGTATGGTCGCCCATTGAGAAAGCTTCCATACATAGTCCGTCTAGACGTTAAGCAGCGTATGCAAGAGCATACCCTGGCTCATTGCCAGCAACGAACCCGTCAGCAAAGGTTTTCACCTTTTTGGCGGTCGCAAGGAATGAATCCTTAGCATGTATTTTTTGATTTTGTTTTACGACGGATAAATCAACGTCGGCTTGCAGTTATTAAGGTACAGTTCTCGTCGAATCAGTTCATCCCCTTACACTCTTTAAGAGTTCCTGTCTCAAAGAGCGTAAGCGAACGCTGATTAACAAATTTGCTAACGGGACTTGAGGAGAGAGGCCATCTCCAAATCAAGGTCTCGCTTTTTTTTCTGTTCGCGTTTG
>DASZRR010000043.1:0-16661 GCA_035549055.1 Patescibacteria group bacterium
AAAAGATGCGGCAAGAAGTTATTGACATCGTGTACTATCTCCCGAGCAGCAATCCTTGAACCATAAGGCAAAGTAAGCATCGCTGCTCCTGAGAGAAAAAGCCCTAGAGTAGCAAGTTTTTCTTTCGATCGCTGATGTAAAAAGGTCGTAAGAATTACTCCCCCCACTAGTACGCCTAAAGCAGCTGGAGCGATAAAAAATAAAGGGAATTTCTGAATACTAATATGCAGGACCTGAGTCGCGTACCCAGGAGCAATCACAGCCAAGACCAAAAGCAGAATTTGCGCGAGGGCAAGGAGCACGAGTGAATTATAAATTTGTCGAGAGTTACGCATGATTGAGAGAGCCTGGCGGATTTCACTCAGCAACTCTTTTTTGGAGACATGCACCACTCCTTTTTCTTTTGCCTGTTTTTTTGGTTGCAAACGAATTGCAGTAATGAGAAGTGAGCTAAGCAAAAAGAGCACTCCCAAAATAATCAGAGTATTAATTTCGCCAAAGATCAAAATGATTGGCCCGAGCAATAAATAGGCTAAAAGAACTGAAGCATACAAGCCAAGTCCAAACAAAGCATTGGCGGAATACAATAGTTCACCATCCACTATTAACGGTATAATAGGAGCTTCTGCCGGAACAAAAAATTGGGTCACCAAGGCAACTAAGAAAGATGTCAGATAAATAAACACCAAACTCTGATGGAAAAAAGCAAGAGTGATAAGGAGAATGCCCCTAACGATATTGGAGACCAAAAGTACATATTTTTTGTTCCAACGATCGACATAGACGCCAGCGATAGCACCAAAAAAAATTGCTGGCAAGGTAAAAGAGATGACAACTAGGGAAACGGCGGTATTGGACTTGGTCAGAGCAAAAACATGAAGAATAAGATAAAAATTAAAAAAATTGAAGGCAAAGATGGTAAAAATCTCTGACAACCATAAATAAAAAAACGACTTAACGCTAAATGCTCGAAAAAAACGATTTTGCATCATTGCTAGGCTTTTTCTGAGTATGCTCCGGTTCGGGTATCAACTCGGATCAACTCTCCGATATTGATAAAGAGGGGAACTTTAGTCTTGATCCCATTTTCTAGTGTAGCATCTTTGAAGACATTTGTGGCAGAGTTGCCTTTGATACCCGGTGCAGTATCCACAATTTTAAAAACCATTTTAGGCGGAATGGTAACAGTCAGGGGATCATCTCCCAAAAAACTAATATTGAAAGTCTCCCCGTCCTTGAGATAAGCATGATCAGGAATCTTGGCCAAATCTATCGCTATCTGATCATAAGTCGCTGGATTCATAAAATATGCACTTTGATCATCCTTATAGAGGTATTGCAAGTCTTTTTTTGTCACTTGCACATCCTGGACTTTGGCGCCATTGATATAACTTTTTTCTAAAGTCGTGCCGCTTTTGAGATTTTTTACCTTAACTTTAATATTAGCACTTCCCCGCCCCATCTTGATATGTTCATAGGAGATGACCATGAGCAAATTGCCATCTTCTTCATACGTCGTTCCCGCACTCAAATCAGTTACTGAAATCATTTCTTTGCTCCCTTCCCTCTTTTGATGCGAACCAAACCTGAACACACGATCGACTCAACCCCTCGCGCTTCGAGTGCATCTAAGAAAAGATTGGCCCCAATAGAATCAGCCGCCATATGTCCTGCATCAATTACATTGATATGGAGCTCGCGCAATTTTTTGACCGCATCCTCACCTACATGCATCTCAACAAGTGTACCCACACCTGCTTTAGCTAATTCCTGATAAAGTTTGACTGATGGATTGGTGCCACCTGTAAAGCCAACCACGACTTTGCCAGCACGGGTTGATGGGCTTCCAGAAACGAGAGAGGGTCCTGACTTGCCTTTCATGGCCTCAACAAATTCAGGAATTTCCTGTACTGCTTCCAAAACTTCACCCGCTGTCTCAAACTTTTTCTTGCCGAGATAATCTTGCATGAACGCATTTCCCATGTTGTCCCAGATGGTATGAAGAGCGATCAGAGGAACTCCCATTAGCCGAGCTGCGTCAACAGTTCGCGCATGATTGAGAGGGTTGAAGCGGCGTTGTACTTCGCCTTTGCGTTCTTGAAAAAGCGCATCTGCCACGTTGACTGGCACACCTGCATCTTCATACATGTCAATTTGAATATCCATGACTTCATGAAGACTTGCAAGAGCATGACCATCTGGATGATGCGAGATGAGTAGATCAATCCCCTCCCCCTTCTCGTTCAAACGATCAACCATCAGAACCTCTGCCGACTCGGCGTCAATTCCTGCGAGGAGTTTTTTGACATCTTGTTTGGGATCGCCAAAAAGAATGCGAGAGTCAGAATAAGGATTGGTCAGTGACTCAAGGTCAAAATAGCGCTTCTTCTTGTCTGACATTTCAGCGTATTCTTTTTTTCTTTTTTTAAGATAATATTTAACTTTTTCAGCACCTCGGGGATCTGCTTTGATACCCATCTCAACTGCTAAGTCGTAAATTTGTTGAATAGTCATTCGCTTTAAGTATATAATACACAGTAGTTTTAATCAAGGCTGGACTCAGCGTTTAGCCTGTAACTATAAGCCGGGATGGTGGAATGGCCCGTCTCGCCAAGGCGAGCCGAGGCGGATAGACACGATATATGTTTTCGACTTATATCTTAATTAGTAGAGAAAAACAAAAAACATATACAGGTCATACAGATAACTTGAAGAGAAGGTTAATAGAACACAACTCTGGAAGATCGACTTTCTCAAAAAGACATGTACCTTGGATCGTTTTATACGAAGAATTGTTTGAAACCAAGAAAGAATCAATTAAAAAAGAAAGATACTTTAAATCAGCTGCAGGTCGCCGCTGGATAAAGAAGAATTTATTTAACAACAAATAAAACAAGCCGGGATGGTGGAATGGTAGACACGAAGGTCTCAAAAACCTTTGATCGTAATTGGTCATGTGGGTTCGAGTCCCTCTCCCGGCACATTTTTTTGTCCCCCATACTAAAACGAACACTGTGACGTGTTCGCTTTAGTTCATTCTGCAGAATAAAAATTCCTTTAGAACAATTAGGCAGTAGGTGTACCATTACCACCCTGATTGTCAGTTCCAGTTCCTGGCATAGGCATAGGATTTTCTGTGCCTGGCATAGGAGTTGTCGCTGGGGTCTCAGTTGCTGGCGTACCCATTGGGGGTTGTGGCGCAGCTGGCGGTGTGGAAGGAGTCCCCATAGGAGTTGTTGCTCCTGGAGTCTGCATACCACCACCCATATTCCCAGTTTGGTTGTTATTATCTGTTGGTCCCATTATCTCTATCACCTCCTTTCAACATACATTTAGAATTAAAAATCTACAATTCAGAATTCTGAACTATAAATTCTCAATTACTCAGCGTGATGTTTCTCAACATTATAAAATCGTATCCTATCCCCTCGAAAAAGTAAATCGATTTCTCCCGTTGGTCCGTTGCGATGCTTAGCTATCAACACTTTGGTCGGGACATTGTGATTGTTGATATCAAAATCTACGTCAGGACGATAGAGAAACATTACCACATCTGCATCCTGTTCGATAGCGCCTGACTCACGCAAATCAGCCAGCTGAGGTTTGCGTTCTCCCCGATGCTCAACCGCGCGGGAAAGCTGAGAGGCTGCTAAGACAGGAACATTTAATTCACGGGCGAGATTTTTGAGAGCCTGCGAGACAATTGAAACTTCCTGAACTCGATTTTCAACTTTTCGTCCTGGATCTACAAGCTGGAGATAATCAACAATGATCAGACCAATATTGTGTTCCATCTGCAAACGGCGTGCTTTACTGCGCATCTCAGACAGATTAAGTCCTGGTGTATCATCAATATAAATTGGAGCATCAGCCAACTGTCCCATGGCATCTGAAAGCTTGGTAAAGTCCTCTTCCGATAATTTACCTGTCTTGAGTCTCCAGGCATCAACATCTGCTTGGGAGACCAGAAAGCGATCTACAAGCTCTTCTTTGCTCATCTCAAGAGAAAAAATTGCCACGGGCTTTCTATCCTGTGTAGCAATATATTGAGCCATATTGAGTGTAATGGCTGTTTTTCCTTGTCCAGGACGAGCAGCTAAAATAACTAAATTAGCTTTCTGTAGTCCAGAAAGTAATTTATCCAATTCGGTAAACCCTGTTTTAACTCCACGAAACCCTTCCCCTCCTTTATGAAGTTCATCAATACGATCAAAGCTTTCTGAAAGCGTAGCTTTAATAGGAATAAACCCACGAGTAATATTCCCTTGTGAGATGGCAAAAATAGAAGATTCTGCTTTATCTAAAATTTCTTTGACTTCTTTTTTATCATCATACCCAAGCTCAACGATATCGGTTCCGGCATGAATAAGAGCTCTTTTGGTAGACGCTTCCTTGACAATGCGACCATAGTGCTCGACGTTAGCAGCTGTTGGAACGAGTTCGATAAGCTCGGTAAAATACGAGGAATCTATGGATGAGAGTTGTTTGGTTTTTTTGAGATAGTCTGTAACTGTCAGCAAATCAATTGGTTTGCGCTCCTCATAAAGTTTGAGCATTGACGAATAAATCGCCGCATTTGTCTCATTGTAGAAATCTGTTGTCTGCAAAAAACCTGAAACAAGATTAATAGCATCCTTATCAATAAAAATTGCACCTAAAACGCTTTTTTCAGCTTCGTCTGTATGTGGAAGAGACTTGACACTTGGCATAGATCACTTGTGAAAAGAATGAGACCTTGATTTAATTACGTTCGTTACTGTTTGACTTCTAATTACGCGACAAGAAGAATTGTCTCAGTCTCAGCAGGTAGCTTATCCCGCGTAACAGCATATTTCGTCATTTCTTTCTTATTTTCATGAGACAGACTATCTGCTAATTCTGCGCCGTGTTCTCCAAAAAAAAGTATTGAATTCATTCCGAGTGAGGAGACAAACGAAATATCCCCCGTACTATCAGCATCAACGATAAGGATCGCGTGCTCTTGCAATCTTTGGTGAAGCTTTTCAAGTCCTGATCTGGTTCCCAGTAAAATCTCGATATCATCCAATGTAATTGAATAAATAGTATCAGTATCCGCACGCGTACCTGTCATCGTTATTCCGGCTGCTTCATACTCGCCGGGCCCTGAAATAGTCACCACGTCATCACGAATTTTCAGACTCGATTTTGGGGAATTACCTAAAATAATGGCTGCATTGTAGCTGGAGGTTTTGTCAAGTGGATTAACGAAAAGAGCTGCATGTTTACCTTTTAATTTAAGAGAGTGGGCTGCCAGTGCAGTAATTTCCATGTACACCATACTAACATACAGACTAGCTGTGTGTCCAGATGAATCACACACTTTCATTGAGCTTGACAACATTGTGCATTTGACCTATTATCACACCAGAACATTTGTTCTGATCTCTCCTGCTTTCCAGCATTTTTTTATAACAATTCAAAGTGGATTATCTTCTTGATCAAGATATGCTAAGATGATAGGCCATTCATATGAAAGCTGAACGCATCATTCTCTCACTTATCGCAATTTTTGTAGGGCTGCTCGTTGCGGGAGTCGCTTTCTATCTCTATCAAATGACTAAGCAAGTCCCTGCCAGCACTACAGGGATTACGATCAAGTCTCCGCCTACTCCTACCCCTAACTCCGCTGATTTTCTTACAGTCGATAGCCCAGGAGATGAGAGTCTCACTGACCGCAAGACCATTACGATTTCCGGTAAAACACTCCCTGGATCGACTATTGTCATCTCAACCGAAGGTGATGACCAGGTCGTACAACCTACCACGACTGGACAGTTCTCGGTCACCGAAACAATCGCAGATGGAACCAACCTCATCTCTATCACCTCAATTTTTCCCGATGGTACTGAGCAGCACTTTCTAAGAACAGTAAGTTATACTACCGAAGACTTTTAAACTATGCGGAAATACTTTCTTGTCATTTTGGGTCTTATCTTTTTTTCAACAGTCACTGTCCAGGCTGCAACTACCCCAACGCCCTCGGCCCAACCAACCTCAGAGTCAGCTACCGAAAAACTCACTACAGAAATAACAGATCTTAAAGACAAAATTGCCTCACGTGTGGCTCAGCTAAAACTGGTTGAGAAACGCGGAATTTTAGGACATATCAGAGACATTAGTGGAACTCTTTTGACTATAGACGATGTCAAAGGCTCCAGCAGACTCGTAGATGTTGACGAGATAACCAAATTCTCCTCACCCTCTGCGGGAGAATCATACGGTCTCTCAGACCTCAAGCCAGGCATCGCTATAAGTATTATCGGTTTGTATAACAAAGACACACAACATTTGCTGGCGCGCTTTGTGGACGCGTATACAATTCCGCTTTATGAAAGTGGAGTAATTAGTACTGTTGACACTACCAACTATACTGTCACTCTTTCGATGGTAGATGGAAAAAGCTACCTTGTTGATATTGAAAGTCTAACCAAAACAACATCCTATGACAAAACAGGTACAGCCGAAAAGTCAGGATTTTCCAAAATC
Source organism: Patescibacteria group bacterium (assembly GCA_035549055.1). Taxonomy (GTDB): domain Bacteria; phylum Patescibacteriota; class Microgenomatia; order Levybacterales; family UBA12049; genus JACROF01. Next base: position 6,508 of record DASZRR010000043.1, read on the forward strand.
GAAGCTGGTACACGGGCAATCGTTATTGGCTATGCAGACAAAACACAGCCTAATCGAATGGTCGCCTCGCGAATTCTCCTCTTTCCTGATCTCCCCAAAAATCCACAAATCATAATTGCTCCAAATGCAGTTGATCAAAATTCTGTCGTTACTTCAACTGGCAGCGGCAAAAAATTGACTCCTCTGAAATAACTTCATGACTAATTTTTCCCCCATCTTTGAAATACTTAGTCATGACAAACTCGATGCGGTCCTCATCTCTACGGCTGCACATATTCGTTATCTAATTTCATATTTTGGTTTCTCTCTCAGTGATCGCGATGGGTTTCTTTTACTAACGAAGGATAAAGCATATCTTTTCACTAACCCGCTTATCAGTTATGAGTTGATGTCACATCTAAAAAAAGTTGAGATTATTGAGCATAATGCAACTCGGAGCTTTGCTCAAAACCTCAACAATGTCGTCAAAAAGAGACATCTGGACAAAATAGGTTTTGAAAGTGATAATCTGACGGTTACTGAGTATCTCACCATTACTGAAAATATTGAAAGTCGACTTGTCTCAGTCAATCTCTCTCAACTGCGTTTAAGAAAGACTTCCACTGAGATAGCATCTATAAAAAAAGCTTGCGACATTACTAAAAAAGCTATAGCCTCTCTAGAAAAAAAATTATCACCAGGACTAACTGAAGTGGAAGTTGCTTTTCTTTTTGAAGATATAGTCAGGAAAATGGGAGCTACTCTTTCTTTCCCGACGATTGTCGCTTTTGGCAAGAATGCTGCCATTCCTCATCATGTGAGTGACCAGACAAAATTAAAAAGTAATGATCTCGTCCTTATTGACGGTGGGGTTAAATACAACAACTATTGTTCGGATATGAGTAGAACATTTTTTGTGGGAAAAGTGAGCAAAGAGCAACAACATGTTTATGATGTCGTTCTTGCCGCGCAAAAAATGGCGGCTGGTTTGATAAGTGAGCTGCTTTCCAAACAAAAACCCATCGCTGCTTCTGAGATTGATGATGTTGCCCGGGAATATATTGTCTCTCAAGGATATCCTTCAATTCCCCACTCTCTTGGACATGGAATAGGTATTGAAGTTCACGAGGCGCCCAAACTTGCTCCTCATTCAAAAAATATCCTGGGTGAGGGAATGGTTTTTTCACTCGAGCCAGGAATTTATCTACCCAAAAAATTTGGCGTCCGCATTGAAGATTTGTATGCAATACAGGAAAAAAAACTCATCAAATTAACCTAGGGATCAACCCTGATCGTAGCCGATTTCGCGAGCGTGCAATATTTTCCTGTGCCATCTGTTCAAATCTGTCATAAAATACTCCTGGAGTATAGACGCTGTCTCGGTTACCCAAGAAATTATCCCAAAAATTCAGTCTTCCTTTGATAAACTCCTCATCTGTATAGTGGGAGTACTCCTGACGAATCTGAGCTTCGTATTTGTCAAAATCTGGAGGGCTGGACGCTAAGATCAGCAAATCTGCATTTACCAAGAGTTTGGCAGAGGGGTCTTTGGGAAGTTCTTTATGCTCAGTCGCGACAATCGCGTCATGAACTGGCATTTCAAAAATTGACGGGAGTTGTAAGTCCCGTATCATTTGGACCGCATAGTCTGCACTTTTGACTTCTGCCTGAGGTCCTTGAATTACATCATGCATCCATCCGGCAACTTCAACAAGCGAGACATTGTCCACCTGACCTGGAAAAAGATAAAATGTGCCAAGGACATCGTTGACGTGTGTCAGCGTATGATAGTAACGCTGCGGTTCTGAGTGACGATTGAGGATATCACGATAATATGAAACAATTTGTCCAATCGGTGCAGGACTTCCCACCCTTTCACAAAGAGAGATAAAACGGGCCGGACTGACATAACCCAACTCTTGATGCTGTTCGTTACTAGAAAACGTTTCATGCATAAGTGAAGCATTATAGATCTTCCGTGATTTGAGATCAAATTTGTCTTATCTTTCCTACTTGACTTTATTAAGATAAAGCATTATAATGACTTTATCAAACTAAAGTATGCAATACAAACCGACCAAATCTGAAAAAGAATTATTTCAAACAATCTCTTCAATAGAAACAGAAGACGAGTGTAGATTTTTTTTGCGAGATTTACTGACTGAGGCAGAAATTAAAGAATTTGCTAACAGATGGAAGGTAGCGCGAATGCTAAATCAAAAAATTGCATACAAACAAATTGAGAGAGAAACAGGTATGAGCAGCACGACAATTGCCCGCATCCAGAAGTGGCTCACGAATGGCATGAATGGCTATCAAACTATGATCAACAAATTACAGCCTATGAGGAAAAATACAAACAATAAATCAATTGCACATCACCTCCTCTTTTAAGGGGAGCTTTGACGTGCTTTAGGTACTCAACCTCCCCCATCGGGAGGTTTTTTTATGAAATTATGAAAGTCATACAACTAAACCAATTAATATCTGAGGATCTGCAGAGGATTGTGCAGCGTTCGGCAGGGAATAATCTTGAAATTATGCCAAAAGTTCGAGTAATAATGAAAACCGTCAGAATAGATGGTGACAGGTTTCTTATGGAGTCCTTCAAAAAAAGATTTCCTAACACAACTTATAGTTCATTACTTGTTTCGGATAAGGAAGTCCAGCAAGCGTATCAACAAGTAAGTAAAGACTTCATCAGTGGACTAGAGCAGATGATAAAAAATATCAGAGCTGTGCAACAAGCACAACTTACTAAAAGAAAAGATACAGTTGTCTACTCTGAAACAGGAATTTCTGTTTGGAGAGAGTGGAGACAAATAGAGAAAGTTGGACTCTACGTCCCAGGAGGCAAAGCAATTTATCCATCTTCCATTTTAATGACAGCAATTCCTGCTCAAATTGCAGGATGTAAAGAAATTATTATGTGTAGTCCAGCTAGAGGTAATGGAGAAATTCCTGCAGAGACTCTGGTTGCAGCCTCTATGGTTGGTATGAAAAAAATCTACAAACTTGGAGGTGCTGAAGCCGTTGCTGCGATGACGTATGGAACAGAGAGTGTTCCAAGCGTCTACAAAATTTTTGGTGCTGGGAATTCTTTCGTTACCGCTGCTAAGATGATTGCACAGCAATCTATCTCAATTGATATGCCTGCTGGGCCATCCGAAGTTTTCATTATCGCAGATGGAACTGCAAAACCACGTTTTATCGCCGCTGACTTACTTGCCGATGGAGAGCATGGTGAAGACTCTGCGTGCGTTCTCATTACAACCTCACAAAAGATTGCCGAGCAAACTGTAAAAGAAATGGAAAAACAGTTACCCCAACTTTCTACTGAAAAACTGATAAGGAAATCTCTTGAACGATATGGGCTTATTGCAGTTGCTAAAAATCTGGACGAGGCTATCAAGTTCGCCAATGCTTACGCACCAGAACATTTGGAAATTATGACCAAAAATCCAACAAGTCTTGTGAGTAAAATCAACAATGCCGGCTCTGTTTTTCTCGGTCCATGGACAGCAAAAGCTACTGGTGATTACGCAACAGGTGCGAACCATGTTTTACCTACTGGTGGAATGGCAAAAATGTATCCCCCTTTAGGAGTTGATGCATTCGGGAAATGGATGCAAGTACAACGCTGTACCAAAAAAGGCTTACGACAAATCAGAAAATCAGTTGAAATAGTCGCAAACGCGGAACAACTACCAGGGCACAAAAACTCAGTCAGTATTAGATTTAAAAAGGAGCAAAAATCATGAAAGATCTTCCCTCACCTAGTGAAGATTCACGACAAGCCCAACTCGAGATGAAGCTGAGGAGCAACTGCCCACGCTTATTCTATGAGCGTTTTGAGTGGGTATCTGACCCAGATGCACACCTCGTAATTGATGACCTTTCATTTCGTTTTGGCGGTGAGAATGTCCAAGCCGTATCTGAGTTAGTAGCTGCCTGCCAAGGCAAACCTGGTAGCTTCTCTCTCTATCAGCTACCAAGCCTTTGTAGATCGTTAGCAGAACTATCATTACCACTATTAGTCAGCGACCCAGAATCAACACTTATTGTCTATCCTGGTGAAGGAGCAGAGTCAACGCGTCTTGCTTTCCCCCCTGGAGTTTTGGAACAATTTCAGTCGGTTTCGGTTGAGGCACGAAGAATAAAAGACGCAGAGGGTGAAGTAATTGGCGTCAGAACCCCAGGTATCACAGAGAATATTGCTACCTCAGTCAAACAATTGGCTTACGTTAGTAAGGTTATCGTTGTCGATGACGTGATTGACTCTGGTAAAACGCTTCTTGCGATAAAGCAGCAAGCAGGACTTGACGATATTCCATGGTATGCAATGGCGCCAATTATGTTCTCGCCACTTCCGTACGAAGGACGAACAAAATTCCCAAGCAGTATTCCAGGCTTTGAGGAGCTCTATGCCGGCATTATGATTCAAGGGGAGAAAAACCCTGTTGATCTTAATGATCTCTCGTCTTTCTTGATTGGTGGCGAAAAAACACAACGCTTATTAAAAAAATGCATCAATCAATTTGTAACTCCCCAAACGATAATTCCTTTTGTCCGATCCGTAGCTAAGTTATCTGAAGTTATCGAGTAGTATGAAGAAAAAACAAATTGCAGTCATTGGAACCGGCGGTAGTGAGGAATATCCTTTTAGCAAACCAGATCCAAATGCATATCGATTTGCCTATCAATTAGGTCAGCTTATTGCTGAACAAAACTGCATTTTAATCTGTGGTGGTATGGGAGGAGTTATGGCTGAAGCATGTCGTGGCGCTAAAGAAAAAGGTGGTCTAACAGTCGGAGTCATTGCAGGCATAAAACGTAACATCACTAATGAGTATGTTGATGTTGAAATTGTTTCTGGATCGATGAATTGCGCTGAAGAAAATCTCATCATTTCAATGAGTGATGGCGTGATCGCTATTGGTGGTGGTGCTGGTACATTACAGGAATTAGCAATTGCCTACCGCAACAAAAAACCAACTGTCGCAATAAAGGATATCTCTGGCTGGGCAGCCAAGCTAGCCCAGAAGAAGTACCTTGATGAAAGAAGGACTCAACTCATTGGTACTGCAATTACCCCAGCAGAAGCACTTACAACCCTACTGAAGATACTTGACTAACTATGAAATCTTTAAATTACGAACTTACTCCAGCAATTATTCAGGATGAAAAAACAAAGCAAGTCTTAATGCTTGGCTACATGAATTCTCAAGCACTTGCTAAAACACAGCAAACTGGAATAGTTTGGTTTTGGAGTCGTAGGCGAAGAACTTTGTGGCCTAAAGGTGAAACTTCGGGTAATACTTTGCTTGTCAAGACAATTTCGACAGACTGTGACGATGATGCTTTACTCATCTCAGTTGAACTTAAGGGAAAAAATGTCTGCCACACAGGCAGCCTGAGCTGTTTTTTTAAGAACCTCATATGACATATTTTGAACTTTATAAGCTTATCCAAAGTAGATATGGAGCAGCACCAAGTAATTCCTACGTAAGTTCACTCCTTCAATCAAAACCTGATCGAGCTATCCAAAAAGTTGGTGAGGAAGCAGTCGAGGTGGTAATCGCAGCTAAGAATACCTCAAGAAAACTACTGATTGCTGAAATTACTGATTTAATCTTTCATTTAACAGTCGTCATGGTTAAAAAGAATCTTACGTGGGAAGAGATAGAAACTGAGTTAGATAAACGAAGTCAAAACAGTTACGATCCTAGCTCGTGAATTGTGCTAAAATACGACTATGCTAGTCCAAACACTTAAAGGATTTCGGGACTTTCTACCTCCTGAGGCAAGAAAGCGTCAATATGTCATCAACACCTTAAAATCGGTGTTTGAGTCCTATGGTTTTGAGCCGCTTGAGACCCCCGCTCTTGAGTACGATGAGATTCTGACTGGTAAATACGGGACTGAGGGAGACAAACTCATGTACCGCTTCAAAGACAACGGTGATCGCAATGTAGCCATGCGCTATGACCAAACAGTTCCCCTGGCCCGCGTCGTTGCACAATATCAGAATGAATTACCCATGCCTTTCAAGAGATATCAAGTGCAACCTGTGTGGCGAGCAGAAAATACTCAGCGTGGACGATTTCGAGAATTCCTGCAATGTGACATCGATACAGTTGGCACCAACTCCCCATTCGCAGATGCTGAGATCCTGGCTATCATCAACGATAGCTTTGAGGCATTAGGATTTAAGAATTTTAAAATCCTTGTCAACGACCGGACTCTTTTTGCCGACTTACCTCCAAAAGCGATTATTACGATTGATAAGTTGAAAAAAATTGGTACTGAAGCAGTTAAAAAAGAGCTGGAAGCATTGGGAGTGAAAGGTGAAAAACTTGAAGAGCTGGTTGGCGCAACCCCAACTGAAAATCTGGAAAAAATTATGCAGTCGGCTGAAGAATTTGGCGTAAATAATGCGAGAGTTACGTTTGAATCAACCCTGGCACGAGGATTGGACTATTACACAGGGCTCATCATTGAGGTTGAAATAGACGGCTATACTGTCGGATCTGTCGGTGGCGGCGGACGTTACGACAATCTAGTTGGGATGTTCTCAGACAGGCAGCTTCCTGCAGTCGGGTTTGCCTTTGGTTTTGACCGTATCATCGAAGCGATGACTGAGCAGAAGTTATTTCCTGATGATCTCAGCAGCACCAAAGTTCTGGTGACTATTTTCTCCCAAGAATTACTTGATAACTCCATAGAAGCTTGTTATCAGTTGCGCGCTCAAGGTATCGCGACAGACTTGTACCTCGATCCTGAGGCAAAAATGGAAAAACAACTCAAATACGCAGACCAAAAAGACATTCCTTATGCAATCGTTATCGGTCCTGAGGAAGTCAAAAAAGAAAAAGTTGTTCTGAAGAACTTAAAAACTCGCGAGCAACGTGAGTTAACTCTTGACCAACTGCCCGATGCGCTTAAGTAAATATCAATTAGCAATTTTAGCCCTCATCACCACCAATATTATCTGGGGGGCAAGTATTCCTATTTTCAAATGGTCACTTGAAAGTATGCCGCCTTTTACTTTTGCTTTTCTTCGTTTTTTCTTTGCCTCACTTTTCCTCTTACCCTTTACAGTTCACAAACTAAAAATCTCACGCCGTGATCTTGTATCACTTTTTGTCTTGGCAATTGTTGGTTTTGTTTTTCAAATTGGATTTCTTCTTCTCGGCCTGTCTATCTCCAGTAGCATCAACTCAGCTATTATTTTGACATCAGCTCCTGTTTTTTTGATCATTGGCTCAACTTTTTTTCTCAAAGAAAGACTTTCTCAGAGAATCATTGTAGGAACGCTGATAAGTCTTGCCGGCGTTGTTGTGATCATTCTCAGACCGGTTTTTGATAAAGGCTTGGATGGAACAATTATTGGTAATGTCCTTTTTGTCTTTTCTACTCTATCACTCGTAGGCTATAGCATTCTCCTGAAAAACTTTGTAACGCATCTCAAAACTATTACCATTACTTGGTATCTCTTTGCTTTTGCTGCTCTCATTTTCTTCCCTTTTTTCCTTATGGAGTCAACCCAGCATCAACTCAAGCAAATTTTGACACCCGAGGCGACTTTCGGCGTACTTTTTGGAGCTATCTTTACGTCTATAATTGGCTATTTGGGTTATAATTATGGGATCAAAACAATAAAGGCAAGCGAAGTTGGGCTTTTTCTCTATGTCGACCCTATCGTCACGGGACTTGTGGCTGTCCCACTCCTGCATGAAAAAATAACACAGATTTTCCTCCTGGGAGCCATGTTGGTCTTTGTGGGAATATTTATCGCTGAGCGGCGTATCCACTATCACCCCATTAATAAAATTTTTAAACCCTAGCCATTTCCCCCCATGAGCTTGTCAAAGATGCGACTTTAGGATATAATACGTCTATCATGAAGGCGGCAATCCATCCCCAATATTTTGATCAGGCAAACGTCATTTGTGTCTGTGGTAATCGTTTTACCCTGGGCTCAACTCGTGACGTGATCCATGTCGAGTTGTGCAACAAATGCCATCCTTTTTATACTGGCGAGCAAAAGTTCGTTGATACGGCATCCCGTATCCAGAAATTTGAAAACAAGCTCAAAACTGCTCAGACACTCAAAGCAACGGTCAAGAAGAAGCAAGACGACAAGAAAAAATCCCAGGATGCTCCAAAGTCTCTTCGCGAGATGCTCATGGCCCTCAAGTAGCTACGCTGCAATTATCCTAATTCCTAATTAGTCTAATTTCTACAAAAGTAAAAATGATATTATAGAATTAATCAAATTAGATTAATTAGAATAATTAGCAATTCTATGCAAGATTACCGTTATATTCAACTTGAAGAACTAGACAAAAAAATTGCAGAGACGCAGGCTCTGATGAATGATCCTGCTCTGCAAGAACTTGCTCAGGAAGAATTAGCCACTCTCCAGATGCAAAAGCAAGCAATCGAAGACTCCCTCAAGCAAAGTCAAGAAAATAATTCTGCAGATGATCTGGATACTCGCAACGTCATTTTGGAAGTCAAAGGCGCTGCAGGAGGCGATGAGGCAAGTATCTTTGCTGAGGAGCTAGTTCGCATGTACATGCGTTTTGCGGAGAGAAAAGGCTTCAAAACAGAGTTGTTGGAAGATAAAGTTCTTAAGATTTCAGGCAAAGGAGCATTTAACGCTCTTAAATATGAATCAGGCGTCCATCGTGTCCAGAGAGTTCCTAAAACAGAAAAAAAAGGCCGCATTCACACCTCGACCGTGACTGTTTCTGTGCTCCCCGAGCTTGAAGATATCGATCTCCATATCAGTCCGGATGATATCTCATTTGAAGCTTTCCGCAGTGGCGGACACGGCGGGCAAAATGTCAATAAAGTTTCTACAGCAGTCAGGCTCGTACACAAGCCTACAGGACTAGTCGTCACTTCCAGTGCTGAGAGAACCCAGATCCAAAACAGAGAGATTGCCATGACGCTACTTCGTGCCAAACTCTGGGAAATGGAAGTTGAGAAACAACAAAAAGAGTACGCCTCCCTCAAAGCCACTCAGGTCGGACGAGGTATGCGCAATGAAAAAATCAAAACCTACAATTTCCCTCAAGACCGCTTGACAGATCATCGTATCGGTAAATCATGGGGCAACTTGCCAGTGATCATGGATGGAGCCATTCCTGAGGAGCACCCCACTGATAATTCAATAGAATTATCAGAATCCTAAGTTCTAATTCCTAAGGCCTAAATAATTTTCAACTTGTTGATTTGAATTTATGAGAAATTACTTTAAATATTCCAAGTCTTTCTTCTTGTACTTCTCAATCATCTCCAAATCATCATCATTGAGTAATATTTTGGCTAAGTGATGTCCACCCGCCAAATGTGGCAAGACGACATAGTCCGCTCCAGCTTTGTAGAGTTGTTTGGCGTCTTGTGCCTCAAAAGCCATGACGACGATCTTGGCACGTTTGTTTTGATGCATTAATCCCTCAATGAGAAGTAAGTTGTCTTCCAAATCAGGCACTGTCGAGATTACCATTTTCGCCCTCTCAAAACCGACTCGATCCTGAATATCAGGATCGGCAATATCGCCAAAAATTGCCGGAGTTTTTTCCTTCTTGAGCCGTTCAATAACATCTGGATCAAAATCAACCACCAAAACTTGCTCCTTACTTTGCTTGAGAGCATGCATCACACTTTTGCCCATCTGATGACCGCCGATAAGAATAATATGCTTGTCAAAATCCTTAAACTCATCAGAAGATGAAATATCATGATCATTGGGAGTTTGACGCAGCTCAATAAAGGACAACCACTTCCCTATACTTTTGTATAATTTGTTCGTGTTTTGGATGAAGTATGTCGAGACAGTAAAAGTAATCATCGCAACAATAATCATTTCAGTGACTAAAGATTGCGGGATAACACCTTTACTTTGTGCCAAAAAAAGAATTATTAGACTAAATTCTGAGATCTGCCCCATGGTCGTACCGACAAAAAACGACGTTCTTTTACGAAACCCCTGCAGACCGGTGATGATCATGACAATGATGGGCTTGCAACTAATAACGAAGAGAGAAAAAATAAAGGCTGGAACAATTGCCGAGCTGACATTACTCAGCGTCATCTCAAGACCAAGCATCACAAAAAATATCGTCATGAAAAAATCCCTAAGCGCCTTCATACGGGCAATAATC
>DASZRR010000044.1:0-11560 GCA_035549055.1 Patescibacteria group bacterium
AAATGGTCGGTATTGATAGGATTAGGGAAAACCTCAATGCGCGTTTTGACACCGGTGGCTCTTAATTCTGTTTCTACGCGCGGTGCAACTGCCAAGACGAGGTCTGCACTGTTATAGATATGTCTGAGGTAACTTATGGCAAATCCGCCCCAAATAGCAACGCCCTTCAAACTACCAACGAGTGAATCAGGGATGACATGAGCAGTAATGACTGAAGGATGGTTGCGGCGAATTTTGTAATACGAATAAAGTCCGAGGGTATGAGAATGAGTAATGTCGGCCTTGCGGCTGGAGTTGACCCAGACAGTTTCGCCTGTTTGGCGAAGCATCTCTACTTGATTGAGAAAAGCTGTGTGTACTCCGTGTGCCTTGGGGAAATAGGGAGTTTCAGAAATTATGTTAATAGTCATTTAGCTTACCTCTATAATAAAATATTAACTCTTCAGTTGCAAGAAAAGATCGATTTGTAATTTGTTCTCCTATGGAGGCTGTGGTAAAATTCAGGGATACAAGTCGGCATATTACAGGCGCCAGGTACAAGACTATACCTGGCAGCCAGGTACAAGACTATACCTGGCGCGGTGGTGAAGCGGTTAACACAGCTGTTTGCAGAACAGCCATTCACCGGTTCGAATCCGGTTCGCGCCTCCTTATCTCAGAACTAACAAAAATATGGAAAAAGGCGGGGAGTTAGTTTTGAAGTCATCTCTAACTGATGCCTCAGGGCACAGTGAGCACAAGCTTGATCGCGATATTGAGTTGCAGGCTGGTCAGTGGTCCTCTCTCAAGAAGCGTAAACAGCCTCAGTCAAAAAATCCTCAAACAAATTTTCCTCCAGTTGATACACCGCGCAAAGCGTTAGTGGCGGCCCAGCAGATTATTTGGCAAAAATTGTCATCAGCCATGGGACGCTACAAACAAAAAATTGCCAAAAATGAGGATGTGACGCCGCTTCTTGAGGAAATTGAAAAGTTGCAAGTCCATCTGACAGTGGTGCTGCGAGGACTACGTTCAGAACAAAAAGGTCAGTTTGAGGTCTCACAGCTTCCCAAAGAGGTACAGAATCTGCTAAAATAGGGGTCTTGGGTAGCTAGTTCATCGGTTAGAACGGTCGCCTGAGGCGACAGGCGCGTATATGTGGTACGTCTACGTGTTACAAAGTCTGGTAAATGGTAGGCATTTCACCGGATCAACAAATGATATTGAGCGAAGATTATCTGAACATAATTCAGGTAAAACAAAGTATACATCACAAACGAGACCTTTTAAATTAATATATAAAGAGACATACAGTACACGATTAGAAGCACGACAAAGAGAGTTGTTTTTAAAGACTGGTAAAGGTAGAGAATTACTAAAGGTATTAATGGGTAGCTAGTTCATCGGTTAGAACGCGTTCCTGATAAGAACGAGGTGCGTGGTCCGATTCCACGGCTACCCACCTACTCTTTTTACTTTTTGCCAAAACTCATCCTGGCGGCAAAGATTTTTGGCATCCTCTTTATTTTGTAAAATTCTCTTGACTGCCTCTTCTAGAAAGATCGTATTTTGTGAGCCTTTGGCTAGGACGATTGCATTTTTGGGCAGGTTTTCCTGCATAAATTCTCCGGCCCGAGTTGCGCTGTCAAACCAGCGAATTTCAGAGAAGTGTTTTTCATTAGTTTGAATAATTGGTAAAACAAACTCTCGGGTTTGAGGTCCGACCAGGTAGAGATAATCGACGATTCCTATGAGTTTATTGGCGATTGCTTCGTGTTCAATCTGGCTCTCCTGGCCGAGTTCACGCATGTCGCCAAAGAGAAAAACTATCTTCCGATCTGTTTCTTTTTTCAGCGTGTCTACCAGATCCAAGAAAGTAGTAATTGAGGCCTTGGAGGCATTGTAGGTGCTGTCAATAATTGTCGTCTGATTGATGCCAGCAAAAAGACTTGAGCGACTTTTGGGGGGTTGGTAGTTCTTCTCAAGCGAAGCTTTGATTTGTTCCAAATTAAGCCCTGTTTGTAGTGATACCAAAATTGCTGCGGCAAAGACTTCGCGATATTCACGAGGAAAAATGTGGCGAGGAAAATGGAGCGTTATCGCGATACGTTGTTCATGAGTCTTTACATACAGTTCAAAAGACGTTCCTTTGAGACTGACCTTGTAAGATCCGTAGGAAATATCATGACTACTTTTTTCACCAAAGGAGAGCAATTTGGTGGAGGTGGGGGTCTTTTTAGTAATAATTTGGCTGATAAATTTGTCTTCTGCGTTATAAATTCCGCATTCAGCTCCTGACTGCGTGATAATTTTTGTATCTTCCTCTGCGATGTTTTGTATGACTAATTGTAAGCGTTCTTCTTCGTTAATTTGTTTTGAGCGAAGTTGAAGGGTTTTGTCAAACTGTTGAGAGTGCGTGGCTGAGACATTAAGTGAGACTGCAATAGTTGGTTTGAGAATGGTAAGCAAATACTCCATATTTTTGGGAGCATCTGGTTCGTCTATTCCCATCTCCGCAATCAGATATTTTGTGCTTTTGAGAAAGTTGAGATTTTGGGGAGCTTTCAGAAGCATTTTGGCCCAATCAAGCTTGGAATAATTTTCAGGCTTCATCTCCAAAATGCCAAGAGGAATACCTGTTTCAGAATTCCCCACAGACTTGGTTGGGAAATAATCCCTGAGGATGGCCTCAACTGCGTTGCGCGTTGAAGATTTGCCCACACTTCCAGCGATGCCGATAATAACAGGATTATGTTTTTGCAGCGCCTTTCGTGCCCAGAAACGTAGATAAGAAAGCACGCCTGTTTGCAGCTTAGGTTTCATCAATCTATTATACCAATATTATTCATTTCTCGTCTGGTGGCGGTGTATAATTACCCTATGGCAGATTTTTTTACCTCAGTGGGTTGTATGGATGGGAGAACTCAGCAAACAGTTGCAGACTATGGCAAAAAAGAGTTTGCCGCCGATTTTCCTGACACGATTACAGAGGCAGGATTCATAGGAGTTCTCGCCAAACGCGCAGAAGATGAGGAATTTATTCGTGATTTAAGTAATAAAATTTCTATTTCAGTAAGTAATCATGGCTCAAAGGGTATTGTCGTTCATGCACATGAGGACTGTGCTGGCAACCCGGTGAGTAATGAACAGCAAAAAAAAGAAGTAGAACAAGCAGCGATGTTAGTTGACTCGATAATTATGGATACTCCTGTAGTGGGAGTTTTTCTCAATAAGACTGGCGATAGTTGGTTCGTTGAGGAAATTATTTCTCTTCTCTGATATATAGTATAATTCCTCCATGTTTCAAAGGGTAAAAGAAGCTCAAGAGTATCTAGAGTCGTTTATTCGTCCGACTGTTTTTGAACGCGTGGCTGAGGATAGTCATCTTAAGGATCCTCTGGATCGGATGAGAGTCTTACTCCACTTATTGGGCGATCCGCAAGAAAAGTTCCGTTCGGTGCAGGTCAGCGGTACTTCAGGTAAAGGTTCAACGACTTATCTTCTAGCCAATATTTTGGCCAAAGCAGGCTACAAAACCGGCCTTGCGACTTCTCCCCACCTCCAACGTATCAATGAGCGTATGCAGATTGGGATGGAGGAAATTAGTGATCATGACTTGTTAGAACTGATTACGCTATTAAGCAGAGCAGTAGAGAAAATGAAGACTTTGCCTGAAGGGGAGCCATCGTATTTTGAATTACTCACTGCTCTCTCTTTCATGCACTTTGCCAATGAGAAAGTCGATATCGCCGTCGTTGAAGTGGGACTCGAAGGTAAATACGATGCGACCAATGTTCTTTCACCTCTTGTCGTGATTGTGACAAATATCTCCAAAGATCATACCGAGCTACTGGGTAATACAGAAGCGAAAATTGCTCAGGAAGCATTAAGTATTGTGCGTAAAGGAGCATTGGGAAGATCTCCTGTCGTTGTCACAGGCATTGACCAGCCAAAACTACTTGCAGCGTTGAGACAAAAAGCAAAAAGAGTTGCTTCACCATTAAAAATTTTGGGATCGGATTTCAAAGCTACTCATTTGCAGCAAACAAAGACGGGAATGAAATTTAATTTCAGCGACGGGTCGCGTAGCTATGACGACCTGGAAGTTATTCTGCGTGGCGAGTATCAGGTCAGTAATGCAAGTCTTGCTCTGGCAGCTGCGGATGCGCTTCAGGCATACGGTTTTCATATTACTTCAACTGCAGTGCGGGAGGGGTTGGCTACAGCGTTTTTCCCTGGACGATTTGAAGTTCGAACGTATTACGGTCGGACTATCATTCTTGACGGCGCACATAATAAGGCCAAAATGGGAGCCTTTCTTAAAGCCCTAAGCAAATACTATCCTACACAGTCTACGATATTTGTCATTGGCTTTAAGAAAAATAAAGATATTGCGCCAATGCTTGATAACCTATTTGCCAAGAAAGCAGAGCATTATATTCTCACTCAGTTTCATAAAACTGGCGATTATGCACGCAGCTCTTCAATGACAATTGAGGAATTACGAAAAAATGTCAGGAAGAAGGATCTGTCGTCTAACATTGATTTTGAGATGACTGCTCCCGATGCATTACAAAAAGCGATGAGTTATAACGCAGAGCTGATCGTTGTTACTGGTTCACTTTATTTGGTGGGCGAGATGCGGGATATCCTTATGGAGTTGGAGAAGTAGCAGGGACTGTGGGGAGAACGACTGGCTGTTGAGACTGCAGGGTACTAGAAGTGAGCGTCACTTGTGTACCAGAAGATTTGACGAGTACATTTTGACCGCGTACATTTCCGCTGACGAGTGATTTACTCAGAATAGAAATTTGAGTTGAAGGACTGCTGGCATTTAAGACAGGATAGAAGGAAAGAGTTGCCACAATCCCTTTGCCTTTGGCTGAGTCTTTGAACGCGCTGGGAGTGATAGCATAAGTGATGCGTCCAGTTGTGGTGTTGACCCCGCCAACAGGAAGGACGGTAGGATTGGGGAAAAATGTACCTGGCTTGATAGTCATGCCTGTGAGAACTTTAGGATCATAAGCAATTTCCAGTTCGACTGAACGGACTTCGTCTCCACCTGTATCAATCATCACATTGACCTGAGTCTGTTGGTTTTTCGTTAGCGTCACAGGGCTAGGCGAGAACATGAGTGAGGTATGCCCAGGCGGAAGAGGTGTTGGGGTGGCTGTCGGATGGACTGGCGCTTGCGTTGGGACACCTTGCTTGGTCGTCAGCGATACGACGACCAGTAGAATTGTTAGAGCTAAAAGAATAAGTATGAGTGCAAGTGTTTTTCTTGGCATATGTGTATTATCTATCTATCACGA
Source organism: Patescibacteria group bacterium (assembly GCA_035549055.1). Taxonomy (GTDB): domain Bacteria; phylum Patescibacteriota; class Microgenomatia; order Levybacterales; family UBA12049; genus JACROF01. The sequence continues at coordinate 5,292 of DASZRR010000044.1, forward strand.
GTAAATTTCAATTTTTTGGCTTTAGTCCCCATTCTGAACTGAGAGCTCACGCAGGAATAAATTGTAATCTATTTGGTTGACTACACCATCATCGTTAAGGTCTGTTTTGATTTTGTTATCTGTTGTACATGAAACCGGTGCTTCAATATCGCTGAAGCAGCCGCTGATCAAGTCATAGTCAAGAATGGTAAGTGCGTTATCCCCATCGACATCGCCTGCAATGAGATGGACAGGGGAAAGTGTGCGTGTCGTTCCCGATGTGATGGAAATTGTCTGAGGATAGCGCTTGGTGAGGTGACGGTCAGACTTGATCACAAGATTATATGATCCGGTTGGAAAGTCAGTCCCCAAGTCAAGACTGGCGGGGAATCCTCCTAACGATGAGTCGTAAGTAGCAGAGAGCGTTTTGGAGATGACGAGAGTCGAAGGCTCGTTAGCTGTATAAATCTCAACGGTTACACGAATCGTCGGATGAAGAGGATTTTTGTTGCTCGTGGCAAAGCTATTGGGATTGGCATTATCGCCTGAGTTGCCAATACCATGCAGAAAGACTTGCAAATTCAAAAGTGTGTGATTGGGAATAGGTGTTGCTGTTGGAGTCGGTGTTGGAGGTTGACTTACAATCACTTGGAATGGATAGCTACAAGGCACATAGAGCTGTGTTGACGAACCATTTACTGTATAAACAATTCGATATTTTGGTGAGTATGTTCCAGCAGTAGTATACGTATGGTTGACTGCATCAGGTGATGTTGTCGTGTCCCAACTCCCATTGCCGTCAAAATCCCATTGATACCCTTGTGTTGTTACGCCGCTTCCGCCGGTGCTTCCTGGATGGAGAAAGGCAGTATAAGGAGCGCTCCCTGTACCAGGTTGGATAGTTGTCGCAACACAAGCGGGTGCTATTGGCTGGGGGGTTGGAGTCGGAGTAGGCGTGTTGGTCGGTATGGGCGTCGGAGGAGTAGGTTGCACGCCAAAGTTGAGACTCGTGACGACACTGCCTTTGGAGACGGCACCTGTTTGGGTGGCTGCGGAGGTGAGTGACCAACCGGATTTGACGGTCACTTTGGCTTGATAGGCTCCATCGCAAAGACCCGTGAAGTTATAGACGCCACTGTCATCTGTCGTCACTGTCGCCACAACTGTGTTGGTGGCGGTATTGGTCAGTGTTACTGTCCAGCCAGACAGACCTGGTTCTGTGGTGTCTTGGCCTTTGTTGCCGTTGGTATCTTGGTAGACAGTTCCTGTTATACCGCCCTTGCCGATATCCTGGGCGATTTGCTGGTAAATTTCAGTCAGTTTGCTTGCTGTTGGAGCGAAATAATATTGGCCGCCTGTTTGGTTAGCCATATCGATAAGTAATTGATCATTAATACTATCGCCAAATCCAATCGTGTAGAAGGCCATATCATATTTGTTGTGAGCATCGAGCGCTGCGGCAAGAGCAGTCTTGGATGCAGCTGCTTTGCCAGTGTTCGTACCATCGGGCTTGCCACCAATTGACTGCGTCGCTCCACCATCGGTGAGGATCACTGCTACATTTTTGATATTGTTTCGTTGATGAGCATCGAAATTGGTCATCGCGTTGCGAATGGCGCACTCAATACAGGTATCACCATAGGGAGAAAGGGCTGCAATGGCTGAGCGTACTTTCGGTAGATCAGTCGTTAAGCTTGCTTTAACAACGGATCGTGATTCTGAGCTGATGACGGTGAGGCTTACCGCATGTAAAGGCGTTTGGGTACGCTTGGTTAGAATATCGAGGAAGGCATTGGCGGCATTTTGAGCACTCTTGAGACGGGACGTTTTGTCTGAATCACTTGTAGCTTTGGACATGCTTCCTGACTGATCAAAAATCATCATCGTATCAGTTGCTTGGTCAGTGGTACAAACTTGAGGTGATGTCTGGGTGGCGGCGTGTTGGCGGATATCTTCGTTATGTTTGCTTAGCTGAAGAGTGAGAGGGACAGCAGCGAGTACGACAATCACTGCTAGGATTCCCAGGAGTCGCTTGTCAGATCGAACACGTTGCCACATAAATAGCCTTATTACAGAGTAGTTGAGAGAAAAGAGCTTGTCAATAAATAAATCCTCTGGTATGCTTTTTAGCATGATTCTTTCAGACAGGGATATCAAAAAACGCCTTAAAGAAAAGACAATCGTTATCAAGCCTGCTCCTGACTTGAAAGAACAATTGGGGAGTAACTCACTAGATTTGCGCTTAGGGAATAGTTTTAGGATTTTTGATCACAGTAAATTTGCCTATATCGATCCATTCAATAAAAATATTTCATCCGATGTTACGCGAGAGGTTATCGTTAAAAAAGGCGAGAGTTTTATTATTCAGCCGGGAGACTTTGTCCTCGGAACGACGATTGAATTTGTCGAGTTACCTGATGACTTGGTCGGAAGTCTTGAGGGAAGATCAAGTATTGGAAGACTTGGTGTTATCATCCACTCAACCGCTGCCAGTGTCGAGTGTGGTTTTCGCGGACATATCACGCTTGAACTAGCCAATATGGGCAAGATGCCTGTCGCGCTGTATCCTGGCATGCGTATCTGCTCGATAGCCTTTGCAGAGATGAGCTCGCCAGCTGAGGTGCCATACTATAAAAAGAAGAATGCTAAGTATGTCGGCCAACTGGGACCTGGTGAGTCCAAAATCCACAAGGAATTATAATGAAATATCATATCAATCTCGATATTGAGCTCAAACGCAATCCCTACAAAGGTCTCTATATTGCTTTGGAAGGTGTTGATGGGAGTGGCAAAACAACCCAGTCTGAGGAGCTCCAGAAGTTTTTGAGTCAGAAAGGTAGGTCTTTTGTCGTTACGTCTGAGCCGCGTCGGGAAGGTCCGATTGGGAGCTTAATTCATCAGATACTGCAGGGTAAGGTTCGCGTTCCGTCTGATTCTCTGCAGTATTTATATACTGCTGAGCGGTTGATCAATCATCATGATGTCATCATCCCAACTCTTGAGAAAGGCGATATCGTCATCTCACATCGTTGTCTTTGGTCAAATCTTCCCTATGGGATGCTGGATCGAAAAATGGCTGACTATGATTCCAACGAGGCACGTGTCATTGACGTAGCGCATGGCTTGTTGTCTTTGTATCATCAATTTATCGTGCCGGATCTGACGTTTTATTTAAAAGTATCGCCAGAGGTGGCTATGGAGAGGCTTCAGAACACTCGCGGAGTCAAGGAAATGTATGAGAAAAAAGAAAAAATTGCTCGCGTTGTCAAAGGGTATGATTGGGAGGTAAAACGTTTCCCCGAAGAGTTTATTAGCATTGATGCAGAAAAGTCTATTGCAGAAGTTGCAGCCAATATTGTAAAAAAGGTAGAGGAAAAACTATGACAAAAGGCTATGACGTCTCTTATTCAATTGATTTTAAGCGCAACATGTATAAGGGTCTCTATGTTGCATTTGAAGGGATAGATGGTGCAGGTAAGACAGTACAACTGGAAAAGGTATCAGACTATTTACGCGAGCAAAAGATGCCTTTCACGGTCATCAGTGAGCCACGTCGTACCGGTCCTGTGGGTAGATTGATCAATGAAGTTCTACAAAAAAGAGCGCATCTGCCTCCGACTGCTATCCAATATCTTTTCAGTGCAGACCGGATTACGCATCAACACGATATTATTCTGCCAGCGCTTGCGCGCGGGGAGGCAGTACTTTCACATAGATGCTTTTGGTCAAGTGTGCCTTATGGTTTGATGGACTGGATGGAGACCAACAGCTCAACTGATCTGGGAGAGAACTTACTCGTTGCCCAAAGTATTCTCTCAATGTATTACCAGCATACGGTACCTGATGTGACGTTTTACCTGGATGTGCCAGCTGAGACAGCCATGAAGCGCATTAAGCAAATGGGGACAATGCCTGAGTATTATGAGAAGAAAGAGAAATTAGAAAGAGTCAGAAATGGATATTTGTGGATGATGGAGAAATTTCCCGATGAGTTGGTGATGATAAATGCCGATCAAGAAGTGGATGTGGTCACTGAAGATATTCTCAACGTTGTCCAGAAAGTCATCACCAAGAAAAAAACACAAGCAGCCAAAGCGCTATCGCTTAAAAATTGAGCTATGATTTTAGGGCCGAAGCAATTATTAGCATTAGTTAAGAGCCAGAGGTTGGTTGAGCATTTATCGGAACGAGAACTCACCAATCCCGAAGGAGCTGGTTTTGATCTGCGACTCGGAGAAGTTTACAAAATAACAGGCGATGCATTCTTAGGTGAGACGGAGCGCAAGACTGCAGAGATTGAACTCGTACAAGAATATAAAGAAGGCGAGAAACGGAGTATTGTCATTCAGCCAGGAGAATTTTATTTAATCAAAACGATTGAATCAGTAAATTGCCCCGAAGACTTGACTGCTCATATTTATCCTCGTTCAACGACTTTTCGTAGTGGTATTTTTGTCAGGACGACGCAGGTCGCGCCTGGGTATTCGGGAGGTCTTACGTTTGCTTTGAAAAACGAAGGCCCGATTCCCGTGACGATTGAGATGGGAGCACGCATAGTTCACATTCAGTTTACTGAGGTCTCAGGTGGTGGCAGTAAATATCGCGGACAGTGGCAGGGGGGGCGAGTCGCAGCAACTAAAAAAGAGAAACAAGTATAATTAATTGAAAATTTAGAATTCAGAGTTCAGAATGAATTATAAATTTAAGTCAGCCTCCCATTCTTCTTTTAGCTTCTCATAAAAGGGTCTGGCTAGTTTTTTAGATTCGGGCAGCATTCTCTCAAAACGATCAAACTTACGTTTGAGGTGAGCATTTTGATTTTCCTCGTCAGCCCATTTTTTGGCGGCTTTGTGTAATGTTTCATTGATAAAAAAGTCGACATAGTCTGCATCTTTGACGATTTGTTTTTCCAGTGAATTATCATCGAGGGAGAAAAGATCCTGGATTTTTTGTTTTTGTTTTTCGGTCAGATCAAGTTTGTTCAGCAAGTCATTCGTCACCTCACGTCCGAGCTCTTCATGCTTTTCCAAAAGAGTTTGCTCATCTGCATGAACAACTTTGCCAATATCATGGAAAAGTGCAGCAAGGGCGATGACGAGTGGATCGACCTGGACAGGATAGCCATCGGCAATCTGGAGTGCATAGTTCATCACCTGAACGCTGTGGTCTGCCATGATATGCCAATCGTTGAAAGAATAATGCGGATTCTCCTCAAATGATTTATTAACAAAATCAATTGATTGTTTGACAGCTGGATGGTTGAGGACTTGGTCACGTTGCATAAGTCGATTATAGCACTCCTGGCTTTTATATCTTGTAAAATCAAGCAAATTCAACTATAACATGATGCATGCCCAAGAAAGCTAAAAAACATCTCTCGGAACTAGATCGCGATATCGAATTTCTCTACGAAATCGGCAGTTTACGCTTTATGTCGCGTACCTGGATCCAATTTCTCCAAACACAAGTCGCCAATAATGCCGAGCATATTTTTCGTGTAATTTGGATCGCACTTGTGATTGCTCGGCATGAAGGGGCCGAGAATGAAGAAAAAATTATCAAGATGGCGCTTTTGCATGATATCGCTGAAAGCCGCACGCCTGATACCAATTATATTTCCAAAATCTACAGTACGCGTGATGAGCCGAAAGCTCTGCACCATATGATAAGCGATACTGTTTTGCGCAAAGAGTTCGAAGACTTATTTGCCGAATATGAACGGCGAGATGGAATTGAGGCCAAAATCGTCAAAGATGCAGATAACTTAGACGTTGACTTTGAGTTATCAGAACTTCGATTACGTGGTCACCAGATTCAAAAAAATTTGATTTGGAAGCGAACGAACGTCAGAAAAAAATTCTATACAAAGACAGCTGGCAAGATTTGGGACGAGATCCAGACAGCAGATCCTGTGCAGTGGCATGCAACCGCTCATAATTTGTACACTGCAGAAAAGGATAGAAAGTGATGTAGTTTGTCGTCTTGAAAAGAACTTTCAAAAACAGTACAAATTAACAAATGAAATCTTCTCCCAAACACCCAGAGTATCAGTACCTTGATCTTCTGCAGGAAATTCTGGATACCGGCATCAAAAAAGTAGATCGAGGGACAAACGTTGTTTTGTATAGTTTGTTTGGTAGACAAACACGCTATGATTTATCTCAAGGTTTTCCCCTCTTGACTACAAAAAAAGTCTATTGGAAGGGAGTCTTGCATGAACTCTATTGGTTTATGTCTGGTGACTCCAACATCAAGTATCTGGTCGATAATAATGTCCATATTTGGGATGA
>DASZRR010000045.1:0-3450 GCA_035549055.1 Patescibacteria group bacterium
GGCGAATAGGAGAAAAAATAGCATCTGTTTGCATAACACCAACAGTGGCTGATTTCTTATCCTCTGCCAAAGAATAGCCCAATCCCCGTTCGACAGTCAGATCCATATCCAACTTTGCACTTTTTCCAGATAGAGATCCAATATAATGATCCTTATTCATGATCTCGACACTATCCGTCTCTTCAAAATCAGCACCAGTAATTTCTTTGGCGCCTTTAACAGAGAGATGAAGCGTAGCAGAATCCTTACCTTCAGCCAACTTAAGATTCAATTCCTTAATATTAAGCAGTAAGTCGATGACGTTCTCTTTGAGACCATCAACGGTGGAGAATTTATGTTTGACGCCATTAATCTTAACAGCTGTTACTGCAGCCCCAGAGATTGAGGTATAAAGAACACGACGCAGAGCATTACCTATCGTGTACCCATAACCTGACTCCAACGGCTCAATAACAAACTCACCGTAGCCATCGGCATTGACAATTTCTTTAACTGTAAAAGGTGTCATATCCATAGTATTGTCTCAGACAATGATCTATTGTACCACTATCTTGAATAATATTCAATAATCTGTTGAGTGTTGAATGGAACAACGATATCTTCACGTTTTGGCATCCGCGCAAGCTTGCCTTTTGTCCCTGCCCGCTCTACAAACGAAACTATCTCAGGTTTATCTTGAAAAAGCTTCACTACTTCTGGAGTTTTTTGCATTTTTTCATCTAACTCAATCTCATCGCCCACTTTTACTTGGTAGGAAGGAATTGTGAGTTTTTTACCATTCACCTTAACATGACCATGAGAAACAAATTGACGAGCTTGGAAACGTGTTTTGGCAAAACCGAGACGATATACCAGGTTATCAAGGCGGGTCTCTAAAAGAGATAACATTAACTCACTGGTATCACCTTTCTGCTTTTCTAGGTGGGTAACGAGCAACTTAAACTGTCTTTCCAAGACACCATATATAGCTCGTGCTTTTTGTTTTTCACGCAATTGCTGTCCGTACTCTGACAAACGTCGCTTGGGTTTCTTACCATGAATCCCTGGTGGGACTGTAAGCCGACGCTGAAGGGTAGCTGAAGTCTTATCCAAGACATTGACTCCCTCTCGTCGTGCTAATTTATGTTTTGGTCCAGTATAACGTGCCATAGAAATTAAACTCTCCTTTTCTTCTTAGCCCGAGGGCCATTATGCGGAATCGGTGTGATATCAGCAATTGAGGTAATTGAAAGTCCTACACTCTTGATTGCTCGAAGACTTGAATCACGACCTGACCCAGGTCCTTTTACAAAGACATCAACTGATTTGAGTCCTTTTGCTAAAGCCTTTCGAGCGGCATTCTCAACAGCAAGTGAGGCAGCATAAGGAGTAGATTTTCTCGTTCCCTTGAACCCAGAATTGCCACTTGAGCTCCAGGAGATAAGATCACCTTTATCATTAGTGATACTCACAAGAGAATTATTGAAAGTTGCTGTAACATAGACACGACCATGATCACCAATTGTCAGTGTTGATTTTTTCTTAGTTGATTTTGTTACTTTCGTAGCCATAGTCGATACTTACTTAATCTTTTAAGCTTTTGCTGCTGCCTCCATCTTAGTTGCAATTTCTTTCTTAATAGCTCCAATAGTCATTCTCTTACCTCTTTTGGTACGAGCATTTGATCTCGTTCTTTGTCCGCGAGCGGGAAGACTACGAATATGTCTAAGGCCTCGATAAGTTCCAGAATCTTTTAAGCGTCTAATATTGCCATTAACTTCAGTACGCAGATCTCCTTCAACTTTGATCGATTCTAAAGCCTTAGCGATACGCTTTTGGTCGTCTTCAGAAAGATCTTTTACGCGTGTTTTCCCTTCAATCTGAGCTTCCTTCAGAATCCCAACTACGTTACTACGACCTACACCATAAAGATAGGTTAGTGCAATATCAACTCGTTTGGTGTCTGGTATAGTAACTCCTGAAATACGCATAATTAACCTTGTCGCTGCTTGTGCTTAGGTGTCTGACAAATCACAAAAACAACGCCCTTACGACGAATAATTTTACACTTTAGGCATCTTTTTTTTACACTTGCTTGAACTTTCATAGTTTTACCTCACCCGATAGGTGATCCTACCCTTACCTTTGTCATAGGGAGTCATCTCAATCCGAACTTTATCGCCAGGCAAAATTTTGATAAAATGAATACGCATTTTGCCGGACAAATGGCACAAAACTATCGAGCCATCCTCCAATTCAACTCTAAAAAGAGTATTAGGCAGCGCTTCTCTGACAATTCCTTCTTTCTCTTCCGAACCTTGATGAGCCATAAAATGACTAATAAATCCGACTATGCTATTCCTTAATCAGTGAAATTAAGGCAGAATTAAGCATCATTCGGATCCTGTCAGTCATTATAGCAAACTAGCCTCAAAAGAGCAACACTATTGGGTCAAAATAACTGGATCACCTTTGGTCACTAAAATACTCCGCTCAAAAACGGCAGAAAGGCTGTTATCGGCAGTTTTTATTGTCCACCCATCGTCGTTAGCATACACAACTTCTGGCCCACCCATAGCATAAATTACCTCAATTGCTAATGTCATGCCTTCAGAAAGCAGGGGGGTACGTGCAATTTTGGTCGCTAAGTAGCCCGGAACTTCTGGCTCTTCATGTAATTCCTTACCTACACCATGCCCAACTAGTGTCTGCACGACACTATAGCCTGCTCCCCTGACTATTTCCTCTATTGCTTGAGAGATGTGTCCCACACGATTTCCAGCTTTTGCCTGAGCGATACCCGCCCACATAGCTTGCTTACCAATTGCTAGAAACTGTCTTACCTCATCTGTTGCGGCTTTCTCCCCACCAACGATGACTGTATCTGCCATGTCAGTATGTAAGCCAGCAAAAAAGACTCCAGCATCAACACAAATCACATCGCCTTTTTGCAATTTATAAGGACCTGGAATGCCATGAACGATAACTTCATTGGTAGCCGTACAAATGGTGTGTTTGTAACCCGGAACACGCATAAAACCTGGCTCTCCGCCCTGACGACGAACTGATTTCTCAGCAATAGCGTCCAACTCCGCTTCTGTAATTCCCGGCCTGACTGCAGCAAGTGTTTCCTGAAGAGCAACAGAGAGCATATGTCCACCTTTTTGCATAGCTTCAATTTGTTTTGGCGATTTAATCCTAATCACTTAAAAGTCTCCTTTTTCGCAACTCATCGACAATAATTTGTAATGTCTCTTCCTCATCGAGCTGTGTATTATCCACAATAATGTAGCCATATTCCCTAGGATCCCTAACCAGAGGATAAAATTCTCGATTCTCATCCATCTTATCCCGCTCTTTGGTATCTCCCAGGACTTCTTCATACGTGACATCTTCACCGCGTGCAAGGGACTGCTGAAAACGCCTCTCTGCCCGTTCATTAACATCAGCTGTCAAAAATATTTTACAATC